>CAKZOK010000134.1 GCA_937136415.1 uncultured Cytophagales bacterium
TTTGAAAAAAGAACAAAAAAAGCCGTTGTTGTGTCTTTAGTTTCGGCTTGCCGTTACGATGACCAACAACAGAAATACGGACAGAACTAAAAACCTACGAGGCAGAATAGCAGCCGTAAAAGTCTTTGAAGACGGACAAAACACAGGGGCAGCCACCTTCTACGACTACGACATACACGGAAATGTAGAAAAACTAGTACAAAGTCTGCCAGAGCTTGCTCCTAAAACAGTAGAGTACAGCTACGACCTTTTGAGTGGAAACGTACACCGTGTTACCTACCAAAAAGGACAAACCGACCAGTTTATGCATAGGTACGCCCAACATTTGTTTTTTTGTTTGGCTATTGGAACGCTACGCCGAACGGTCGTAGTCATCGCTGCGCTAAAGACTACGCCCAACACTTGTTTTTTTTTGTTTGGCTATGGAACGCTACGCCGAACGGAGGAAAAAAATTCATTAATTTTGTACATCTTTAATCTCTTCATAATAAATATATTCAGCTGTATATTTATTTTTATCAAATTTTAATACTACTTCTGAATCATTCTCTTCTGTTTGAAATGATGTATGAATTTTAAGTTTTATGTTTGTTCCTTCAATTATAGCTGAATAAATATTATCATACATACCCTCATTACTTTGGAGTTGAAACAATGGATATTTATTGTTTATCCGACCCTTTTTAGAATATTTATTGGGAATAAAATCAACAATTCCAAAAAAATTGTTTGCACTGTCCTTTATTACAATTGGTCGATACATCGGACACCCCATAAAGTCATTTTGATATTCAAGTGCTACTGCAAAATGCTCTGTTGTTAAAATTTCTACCTTTTTATTATTTATTGTAAAGTCAATACCTTGTTCTGAGCTTTGAATCTTATAAACTTGCTTTCCATTAACTATTCCTTCTTTATTTTCAAACTTAATTTTTACATACCAAAACGCATCACAAATATCATTTTTTTGATTAAATAAACTATCTGAAACTCCCACGATATCAATAATTTTTCCTGTCCAATCTGAAATATCATCAATTTTTTTTAAATCATTATTAAGCAGTTCAATTTTATCACCAATTAAAACAGCTTGAGTATTCAACTTTTTGAATTTAATTTTTTTTGTTACATTGTTATTTTTCTCAATTTTTGTAGATTTTATATCAGTTGTGACCAACTCTTTTTCTTGATAAATTTGCGCTTTAGTTTCTTTATTCTGTGGCTTTGAACAAGCAAAAATACATAGAGTGATAAATGGCATTAAGTATTTTTTCATTTGTCTTGTTTTTGGCAAACTTTAGAAATCTAAAATATTGATTTGTTTGCTCAATGTTGTTAAGTTAGAAATTAGTTAAAAAATGAGTAATCATTTAGATATTTGTCTTTTAGTTACAGATTAAACCGAACGCATGGCTTCCACAGGGTCAAGTTTTGCAGCCAAAAGAGCAGGAATAATTCCAGCAATGATACCAATAATTGTGGCAACACTCACTCCCAAAATCATATTTTTGATAGAAAGTGAAATCACAAAAGTATCACTAGAAAATAAGGACAGAAAAGAAACTAAAATAAGCCCTCCAATTCCTCCAATAATACAAAGTAAGACAGCTTCTAATAAAAATTGCCACAAAATAAACGCCCTTTTTGCACCTAAAGCCTTCTGAACACCAATAAGAGAAGTGCGCTCTTTTACAGAAACAAACATAATATTTGCAATTCCAAAACCCCCTACCAACATGGAAAAACTACCAATTACCCAACCAGCAAGTGTAAGAACACCAATTACACCATCTAAAAAAACGGCAAATTGTTCGGGGCGATTAAGAGCAAAGTTTTCCTCTTGTTTGGGTCGTAACCCTCTTTTTATTCGTAGAAGACCTGTAATTTCTCCCTCTACATTTTGCATTTTTTTATCTTTTTCTTTTCCTTTTATAGAAATTGTTGGCTGAATACCTGTTTTTCCTTCAGGAAACATCTTGGCTAAAGTATAATAGGGCATAATGGTAATATTATCATTACTTGGAGCATCTAAAAGATTATCCCCTTGTTTTTTCAGTACTCCTATTATTCTGAATTTTCTACCTTTTAATTTAATAATTTTATCAATGATAGTTTCTACCTTTTCAGTCCCAAATAAATCTTGTGCGACTGTATTTCCTAAAATGACTACTTCGACAGCTCTATCTATTTCAATTTGAGTAAAATACCTTCCATACTGAATTGGAATATCACTAACTATATTGTGCTGATATGTGATTCCTTGCGCAACCAAACCAGAAAGGCTATTTTTTTTGTATTTTGCCGTAAACCCTCCACGAGTAGCAAAAACAGAGATAGCTTTTGCATGTGTTAAGTTTTTTTCTAAAAAATCAAATTCCTCCATACTTGGTGTAGGACGATTTATGTATTTCCACCATGGATAATTAGAAGAAAATGTCCATGGCATTTTTTGGACATAAATTACACTTTCACCCAAAAAAGACAAACTTCCTTTTATTCCTTTTTCTAATGAATCAACAAAAGTAAGAACACCAATGATGGCAAAAATACCAATCGTTACTCCTAAAAGAGAAAGTAATGTTCGTAATAAATTACTTTTTAAAGCTCCTAATGCCATTGAAAGACTTTCTAACCACAAAGAGAAATTCATATATTTTTTTATATATTTTTCGCACCTTAAAAGATACAGTACACTTTCTCACGCTAAAGCGTAAGTTATAGTTTAGACGTAAGTATCCATTATTGTAAAAATATTACAATTTGGAACAAAACTTAACTCGTTTTTTGCAACTTTCTTTTAAGCATAATTCTTCTAATTGTATCCAAATCGCCTCTAGGAATTGCTTCTATTAATTGTCTTGTATAAGCTCTCTTTGGCTTGTCATAAATATCTTCTGAAAAGCCCATTTCTACAATTTGTCCTTCTTTCATTACCAAAATACGGTCTGCAATAAATTTAACGACAGCCAAATCGTGTGAAATAAAAATATAAGTAAGATTAAATTTTGCTTTTAATTCATTCAAAAGGTTCAAAACTTGCGCTTGCACCGAAACATCTAGTGCTGAAACAGACTCATCACAAATAATAAATTTGGGCTGTAAGGCAAGCGCACGAGCAATACAAATTCGCTGACGCTGCCCACCCGAAAACTCATGAGGGTAACGATTAAAATGATAAGCATTTAGGTTTACAGTTTCTAAAAGCTCAATAACATAGGCTCTTCTTTCTTTTTCATTATTCATAATTGAATGAATACGCATTGGTTCCATTATAATTTCTCCAATAGTCATTCTTGGATTAAGTGAGCCATAAGGGTCTTGAAATACAATTTGCATATCTTTTCTGATGGCACGCATTTCTTTTTGACTGAGCTGCAAAATATTTTTGCCTTCAAAAATTACTTCTCCTGAAGTAGGTTCTATTAATCTCAATAGGCTTCTTCCTAAGGTAGATTTTCCACAACCTGACTCGCCCACCAAACCCAATATTTCACCTGGATAAACATCAAAAGAAACATCGTTTACAGCTCTTACTGTTTCTTTTTTACTTGAAAATATTCCTTTTTTCTTTATAAATTCTTTACTAAGATTTTTGATTTGTAATAAAGGAGTTTGTTGAATTAATCTTTCGTGGTGCTTTCTTAGTTCGGCATCACTTTGAAAATTTAACATTAATGCTTGTCCTACTGATTGAAATTTGGCTTCTGTAATTTCTGAAATATTTCCATGTTCGTCGGTTGCCATAAAATCTGAAACGACAGGCAAAACACGCAATTTTAAATCTAAACGAGGACGGCATGCCAAAAGCCCTTTTGTGTATGGATGTTGAGGATTCGAAAAAATATCCCAAACAGCTCCCTCTTCTACTATTTGCCCTTGATACATCACAATTATTCGGTCAGCAAACTCTGCCACCACTCCCAAATCGTGTGTAATAAAAACAACAGACATATCTTCGGTTTCTCTAAGCTCTCTCAAAATCTCTAAAATAGCAGCCTGTACGGTTACATCAAGTGCTGTTGTTGGTTCGTCTGCGATGAGCAAAAGAGGATTACAGGCAAGTGCCATGGCTATCATCACACGCTGTTTTTGCCCTCCTGATATTTCGTGAGGATAGGCATTATAAATACGCTCTGGATTACTAAGGTGTACTTTTTCGAAGAGATGTAATACTCTTGCTTTTGCTGATTTTATCGTAGTTTCTTGATGCCTTATTATAGATTCTACTACTTGATTTCCACAGGTAAAAACAGGGTTTAGGGAAGTCATTGGTTCTTGAAAAATCATTGAAATTTCATTTCCTCTAAGCTGGCGAAGTTTGTCAAAAGGTAATTGAAGTAGGTTTACTTCTCCGTATTGCCTTGAATTAAATAAAATTTCGCCCTCTGTATTGCAATAAGGAGGGTTGGGCAAAAGACGCATCATAGAAAGTGATGTAACTGTTTTGCCAGAACCTGACTCTCCAACAATACCGACTGTTTCTCCTTTTTTTAGTTTGAGATTTATATTTTTTACAGCTTTATGTTGTCCATTTTCTCCATCAAAGATAACAGATAAATTATTTATTTCGATTAAGTTGGGATTGTTAGACATATTAAATGAGGTAAGAAGTCAGAAATCAAAAGTATGATGTCAGAAATTTGAAATAAGGTAAAAAGTCAAAAGTATTCTTTAATTCTACCTAAAAATAACTATATCTTGCTAATATATAAAAATATATCTTTTCTCTTTAATAAAAAAGAAAAACTTATCCAATTTTGAACCCCATTATAAGTACATCATCTACTTGCTCTTCATTTTTTTTCCAATCTAAGAAGTAATTTTCAAGTTTTTCTTTTTGTTTAATATCTTCTAAATCAGCTATTTCTGTAAATAATGATTTCATTCTTTTTTTCATCATTTTTCGTCCATTTTCTCCTCCAAACTGGTCTTGGTAGCCATCTGTACATAAGAAAATTGTTGTAGGTTGGTCTATTTTCAATGTATGATTTTGATAGACTCTTTCTTTTTCTGTTCCCCATTTTCCACCAATCGGAAATTTGTTTCCTGCAATATCTTTCAGTTTTCCATTTTGAACATAATATAAACGATTTTTAGCTCCTGCAAACTCCAACTCTTTAGTCTGTGTGTCATAAAAACATAGAGAAATATCCATCCCATCTTGATTTTTAGTTTCGGATTGTCGGAGAGCTGTCGAGACTTTTTGATGAAGATTAGACAAGATAAGGGACGGAGTTGTGATTTTGTTTTCTACTACAATGTGATTGAGCATGTCATTTCCAATCATAGACATAAATGCTCCTGGAACGCCGTGTCCTGTACAATCGACAGCAGCAACAAAAATTTTATTTTCTATTTTGGCAAACCAATAAAAATCTCCACTTACCACGTTACAAGGAAGCCACAAAACAAAAGCTTCATTGAAAGCATTTTGAATCTCTTCGATGGGAGGAAGCATTGCTTTCTGAATCCGACTTGCATAATTAATACTAGATTTTATATTTTTATTTTTTAGAGTGATAGAGTGATTTTGTGTTACTATCTCATTGTTTATTTCTTCTAATTCTGCTGTTCTCTTTGCGACTATTTTTTCTAATCTAATATTTATGTTTTTTAATCGTTTTAAGTTTAGTTTTATGATTATCCAAACTAAAACTATTAATAAAATAATATAGCAAACATAAGCGACCAACGTTTTGTAAAAAGGTGGTTTTATTTTAAAAGTATATCGCTCAATTTGGCTTTTTTTGCCATATATATTTTTAGCCTCTACCTCAAAAGAATACTTTCCTTTATCCAAATTTGTATATTCTTTTTTCGTTTCGGTTGTCCATTCAGACCATTTTTTGTCATATCCATTTAGTTTGTGTCTAAATAAGGTATTTTGTTCGTCTAAAGAGTTATTTGAGCTATAAAAAAAGGTAAACGAGTTTTGTTGATATGAAAATATTAGGTTCTTGTTTTTGCTTGTATATCTTTCATCAAAAATTACGGAATCGGCTTGTACTACCTTTCGAATGAATACATTAAATTCTGATTTTTGGTAGTTACTATTTGTCAAATCCAAATAAAAAACCCCTTCTGATGTACCTAAGCCAATTTTATTTTTTTGTTTTACTTCAAAAAATGATTTAATAGAAATAAAATTTTCTGTGAGCCTAGCCGTGGGAAGTTGTTTGCTCATATTTGTCTTAGTATTAAATAGATAATGTTTTACTTCGTCTTCTTTTATGCACCTAATTACAATATTTGAATCATTGATATTAAATATTTTTGAAAAGATATTTCCTTTTTTTTGTAAAGTATTAATTGTTGTGTGAGGCTGAAATTTTGCATCTTTCCATGTGTAAATGGCTTGGTGAGTAACTACAAATACATCATTATTATGAATTTCAATGTTTTTTATATTTAAGTCAGAGTTTATTTTTTTGTCTTCTAAAAAGTCTTTTTCTTCAAAAAGATGTACTTTGCCTGCGTCATCTAAAACAAAGAGTAAATTATCTTTCATTACCAATCCACTTGTAGTTATATCTGGCACAACTTGAACAAAATTCTTTTTTCCATTTTTCAGAATATCTAATTGATAAACTCCTTTTTGATTGATTATACCCACATACAGCCTGTTTGGAGTGATTGAAGACGGAATAATATAATTTACAGAAGTAGTTGTATTTACATATTCTGTCCAAAATGTATCTTTGATTTGATTAATTCCAGTATTGGTAATAGCTAAAAACAATGTATCCTCAAAAACAGGAAAGGTTTGCATTTTCCACGTTTGAAATGCTTTTCCTTTTATAATTGAAAAACGATTTTCATGTGTATTATAATAAAAAACACCGTTTGTAGAACTGACATACAGCAATCCATTTTGGTTTTTGGCATGAGTTACAACTCCTGTAATGCCTTGTTTTTCTCCGTGTTGCAAAAAAGGAGAGGCTGTTTCTATTTTTGCTATTCCTTTTCCAAGGGCAAGCCACAAATTATTTTGATTATCCAATTCTGCTGCATATACCTTGTTAGTTATTCCCTCTGTTTGTTTGTATTGAAATATTTTTTTTCCTTCTTGATTCATGCAAATTATCCCATGACGAAGTGTAGAAATATAATAATTTCCATCACTTCCAATAACTCCATGACAAATAGAATTCATTTCCTCTTCTGTAAGTTCGGTTTCAAAATCTCTGAACTCATTTTTTTGAGGATTATAAATAGAAAAAACAGCATGTTGTTTGGCAACTATAACTTCACCTTTTTGCGTTTTGGGATAAGGCAACATAAAAAAAATGTTATTTTTTTTTATCCATTCTTCTTTAAAAATCAACTTTAACTCTTCGCCCTCTAACTTTTTCAACCCTGCCCCTTTATCCAATACATACACTTTGTTTTCTACATAATATACCAAATAAAAATATTTTCCATCTGTTTTCCATTTTTTTATTTTATTGTTTTTGTACCTAAATATATACTTGTCAGTACAAAAAAACACTCCTTGTGGTGTAGTTTTAACTTGCCATATTTCCCCAAAATTCCTGTCTTCTTTGTTTAATAAATTTAATAAAGAAACAAACATTAATTTTCCAGTAGAGTCAGGTTCTAATTTACCCATTTGGTTTATAGTACCAATAAAAACAGTTCCATTTTCATCAATATCTAAAGTTCTTATAAAATCAGTATTAGGAATTTTGATAGTGCGCCAATTTCTCCCATCAAATTGTATTACTCCTAGTGCATTGGCAAAATAAAGAATACCATTTTTATCCTTTCTAACAGCCGTGTTTATATCTCCTGCTTGATATTCTTTTGGAGAATATAGACGAGTAAAATGTATTGCTTGAGGGGTTGTGGTTTGAGCATTTACAATGGAGCTTATGCAAGGAATTATGATTGTAAAGACAAATAATAATATTTTCATTTTGTGTTGAGGAATAAACAATGTGAATAAATCATACATAATTAGATGTTACAATTATTTATGTTTGGAAACAATTTTTTTGACTTATAGAGTTTTGAGTGATAAGTACGTTTTCATAATTAGTTTATATTAAATTGTGAAAATATGTTCTTAAGTTTTTCCTCTACTCCTCCAGTTATTTTAGCATCATCTAAATAGTAGGTTTTGATTTGTTTAATTTCTGTAAAAATATTCATAATAATTGAAATAAAAATAAATTAGGCTATATTTTTTAACCAAAAAAATATAGCCTAATTTCAAGAAAAAATAACTTTATCCAATTTTGAACCCCATTATAAGTACATCATCTACTTGCTTTTCATTTTTTTTGTAGAAAAAAAATAGATTTTATTAGGAATCATTCCATAATGTGTACTTTTGTATTTTCAAAAACAAATAATTATTTACATTTATTATCAATGAAGATTTCGCTTGCTATTTTGGCTACTATTTTTATAATATCTTTCTTTTTTCAACAATACAAAATTCATTCTTTACATAAAGAATTAGATAAATTAGAGATGATTCAAGCCAAACAGATGGAAATAAATCAACCATTTATAAGACTAGAAAAAGAACACTATGAACTCGCTATTACAATGGCTAGAATGCAAAATTATACTCAAAAATTATATTTTGCAGGACAAAATGAAAACTGGAAATTAGCGCAATTTTATACTCACGAACTAGAAGAAGCAATGGAGGATATAATTGACCATAAAGTAACCGATGAGGGAAAAGATATAAGTTCTTTGGTCAAAAAAATGGCTTTTCCTAAAATAAAAAAGATAGAAAATGCTATTACTGCACAAAATGAAGTTGATTTTGTAGAAGGTTATCAATTACTTTTACGTGCTTGTAACAACTGTCATGTAGCAAGTAATCACGAGTTTATTAAAATTATAACGCCAAAAAATGAGGCATTTATTAATCAAGATTTTAAAAAATAATCATTTTTTATTTCTCAATTCCTATTCCCTAAAGAAATTTGAATAAGCAAAATTACACTCTCATTTTTATTGTACTTTTTGTAGTATTGATTGGTTTATTTATATTGAATTTGTCTTTGGGTTCGGTACATATTCCATTTTATGAAATTTGTACAATTATTTTTCAAAAAACAGCTTCCAAATCTTCTTGGATTACTATTATTTGGGAGTTTAGACTTCCAAAAGCTCTAACGGCTCTCATTGTTGGAATGGCTCTTTCTGTTTCTGGTCTGCAAATGCAAACTCTTTTTCGCAATCCATTGGCAGGTCCTTTTGTTCTTGGTATTAGCTCTGGGGCGAGTTTGGGAGTTGCTATTTTGATGCTTTTTGTATCTGGATTGTCTGCTAATCACTTCCTAAGTGTCTTTTTATCTCAAAACTCACTTTGGCAAACAAGTATAGCTTCAACTTTGGGAGCTGCCTTGGTTCTGACAATGGTTATTATTGCTTCTATCAGAATTTCGAATAATATGGCACTTTTGATTATTGGGCTTATGTTTGGAAGTGCAACAGGCGCAATCGTAAGTATTTTGCAATATTTTAGTGAAGCAGAAGCCATAAAATCATATTTACTCTGGACATTTGGAAGCCTTTCTCAAGTTACGTGGGATAAGTTGCCTTTTCTTTTTTGCTTGAATTTTATAGGATTTTTTGTAGTTTGGGTAATGCACAAACCACTAGATGCGTTGCTTTTGGGCGAACGCTATGCCCAGAGTATGGGACTAAATCTACAAAAAACTCGCCTAGGAATTATTTTTACAACCAGTATTTTGGCAGGGAGTATTACAGCTTTTTGTGGTCCTATTGGTTTTATCGGATTGGCTGTTCCTCATCTTACCAAAATTTTGATAAAGACAGCTCGTCATCAAATTCTCATTCCATCGGTGGCATTGAGTGGAGCAATTTTGCTCTTGATTTGTGATAGTGTTTCGCAGCTTCCTATGTCTTCAACAGTATTGCCCATCAATGCTGTAACTTCTCTGATTGGTGCACCTGTTGTGATTTGGGTGATTTTGAAAAAACGTAGTTTATAATTCAATTAAAATTTGACTTAATTTGTAATTTTTAATTCATAATTAAATAATTGAATATTACCTTTGTAAAATGAAAGAAATTACCCCAAAATCAGAACTACAAACAGAAAATTTTTCTTCTGTTGCTCACAAAATTGCTTCAATGCTTTTAGAAATTGAAGCTGTAAAATTACGCCCTCATGAGCCTTTTCAATGGGCTTCTGGCTGGAAATCTCCTATTTATTGTGATAATCGTTTGACACTTTCTTATCCCAAAGTAAGAACATTTGTTACCAAAGCGTTGGTCGAAATGATAAAGACAGAGTTTCCACAGGTTACTGCCATAGCAGGTGTAGCAACAGCAGGTATTCCACAGGCTGCTTTGGTTGCAAGTGAATTAGGTTTGCCAATGCTTTATGTGCGTGCAAAGCCAAAAGAACACGGAACACAAAGCCAAATTGAAGGAAAAATTGATGAAAATGACAAAGTAGTATTGATTGAAGATTTGATTTCAACAGGAAAAAGCTCGCTTGCTGCTGCTAAGGTAGTGCAATCTACACGAGCAAAGGTAATCGGAATGGCAGCTATTTTTACATATAGTTTTGACCGTGCTACCGACAATTTTTCTCAAGCCAAAATCAATTTAAAAACACTTTGTGATTATCCTACGCTTGTAGAACAAGCTATTTCTCAAAATAATTTGGATAAAAAAGACCATCAGATTCTGATTCAATGGAGAGAAAAACCTGAAAGTTGGACACCAGAAAACCAAAATATATAGTAGTATGAGCTTTTAACTCAACAAGAGATAAAATATGAAGAGTAAAGTATTTTTTTTATCAAAAAAATATTTTACTCTTTTGATTGAACTTACTCATGCTTTTTTACGTAAAATTATTTTTATGGATTACTAAAAAAATAAAAATGAGCAATTATTTTGGCAAAACAATAGAGTATTTGAGGCATTATGAAGAAGTTTTGCTTTTCGAAAATCTTCTATCAATTTCTGAATCTGAAAAAAATAGTGTTATTGATTTATTAAAAATTGAATACAAAATTGAAAGTGTAGAGTATCCACAGCCTGCTCCTATTTTTGATGCAAATGCAGCTTTTTGGGGAGCAAAAACAGTATATACGGCTGCACAACTTATGCTTTATAGAGAAACAGAAATAAAAGATTTACCTTCATTATTTTTATTTTCTGATTTAGAATCAAATACGTATGATGATATTTTTGAAAATCAAAGCGAACTATCAACATCTCAAATGATTTCTGCAGATTTGTGTTTGCGTTTTTTGCCTGCTATTTTGGTACACCTCCAAAGTATTGACCCAGAAGACGAATTAATTGCTATCTTAGAAAAAAAGTTAATTAAATTTCATTATTCAGCTATTGGTTATGGTTTTAGAGTTGAGAAAAAAGAAGATGTTCAAGAAAAAATTTTAAATTCAAATTTGAAAACTCTTTTTTTGGACAGCTCTTTTTTACAACTTTATGTTGATAGAGTTTTTGAGAAAAAGGATTTGAATTTTGCTTCAATTCCAATTATTAAAAATAAATTAAAATCCAATTTTGGAATATATGGAAATGAATTTTGGAAAGAATTTGAATTAATATAGCTGATGCTTTCCAAGTGTCGTAAATAAAAAACTATGCAAATCACACAAAAAAACGCTTTAGACAAACTAAATACTGTTCTTTCTTTTATCAAAAATTCTTTTGTAGGAAAAGATGAAGTCATTGATTTATTAGGAATTGCGCTTATTGCTAGAGAAAATGCGTTTCTTTTAGGCGCACCAGGGACAGCAAAAAGTGCCATTGTTCGTATGCTTTCCAACTCAGTAGAAGACGGACAAAATTTTGAGTATTTGCTTACTCGTTTTACCGAACCCAATGAGCTTTTTGGAGCTTTTGATATTCGAAAACTCAAAGAGGGTGAGCTTATCACAAACACAACAGGAATGCTTCCAGAGGCTTCAGTTGTTTTTTTAGATGAAATTTTTAATGCAAATAGTGCAATTTTGAATAGCCTTTTGATGGCTCTCAATGAACGAATTTTTAGACGTGGACAAGAAACCAAAAAACTTCCTGCTCTTATGTTTGTCGGTGCAAGTAACCAACTTCCAGAAGATGAGGCTTTGGGTGCGCTTTTAGACCGTTTTTTGGTGCGTGTAAAATGTGAAAATGTAAATCCTGATAATTTAGGAGCTGTTTTGATGGCTGGTAGAAAATTAGAAAAAGAAAACTTGAATGGTTCAGATAAAGAACAACAACCCAAAATAAACCCTCAAGAAATTAGAGAATTGCAAAATCTTTCAAAGCAAGTTGATTTGTCTGACATCTTAAAAGTATATTTGGATTTAATTCATAGCCTTAGAAATACAGGTGTAAAAGTGTCTGACCGAAGAGCTGTAAAAGTTCAGAACTTGGTGGCTGCAAGTGCTGTCATGTGTGGGCGTGATAAAGCGATTTTATCTGATTTATGGGTTTTGAAATATATTTGGGATAATGAAGAACAAGTAGAAATTTTGCAAGGAATAATTGATACTCTCATCGAAAAAGATTTGGACAAACAAAATGAAACAGGGCAAAACCTCATAAACCACCCTCAATCATTCTCAAATAACATTCCTAATGCAGAAGAACTTATCAAAGAAATTCTGAATTTACAAAAAGAATGGGAAGCAGAAAACCAAACTTATGAGCAAAAAAATGTCATAAAAGATAAATTACGCTACCTTCAAAATCGTTCGAACTGGATAAAAAATACACAACACAAGACGCACATTCAAACTGAAATTGAAAACCTTTGGCAAAAAATTCTTCAAGCAGTTTAGAAACTAATTGTTGATTGATATTTAGCGAAATGTTCTTTTTCCTATTGTACTTTGTGGGTGAAAATGAGTAAGATATTCTTTGGTTTCATTAATTAAGGCTCGTATATAATCGGTTTCTGTTTTTTGTTCTCCTTGATTTCTTATTTCTTTACTTTCCTTAATTTTGATTAAAAATTCCTCTGTATAACCCAAATCTAACATATCACAAATGTCTGTAAGTGTTCGTTCTGGCTTTTCTCTAAAATCTTCATACCTAAAAAATAACCAATCAGGATAATTGAGCTGATAATGTAGAATAGTTTCAGCAAAAACAAGCCATATTTTTATTGCTCTTTGCCATTCTTTAAGATTTTCAAATTCCTTTATTTCCCTAATACGTTCAAAAGCATTAGGAGCATAGCCTGTAAGTTTGGAAGAAAATAATGTATCAATATCCAAATTTTTTTTATTTTCTATCCAATTAGTAACAAAACTAAAAGGGTGTTGAATCAATACAATTACATCGGCTTGATAGTGTTTGTGTAACCATTCTGCCAAAAAAATTCCATGTTTATCATAAATAAGTGGACGAATTACTTTTTTGGTTTCTTTATTTGTCTGATATTTATCTACAAAACGGTTATAAAATTGTCTAAAACCAGTTCCAAAAGTTGCCTTTGTATTTTGTGGTTCTTCTTCTTTTTGCTCAAAAAAACCTTCAATGAGAGATTTGTATGAGTTATCTTCTTGAGAAGAAATAAATGGAAATTGATGTTGAAATGAAAAAATTTCAGTAGAGTCACTATTGGGTGAAAAAAAATGAGGAAGATAATGAACTGATGGAAAAACAGATAAAATTGATTCTATCCATTCTTGATTAGAACAAAAAGCTCCTGTAAATAAAATAGGTTTTTGCATTTGCATTAATTTAGGGATAGATGGGCGCAGAAAATTGCGTAATTATTCTATATATTTGATACTAAAATGAATAGCTTAGAAAGAACCCTAAATATAATAAAAAATAAGCATTCTATTTATTTTATTTTTAATTTTATCTTTATTTTTTGTTTGATTTTAGTCAATGAATTTCTTTTTTTGTAACCTGTTTATTTTTAAGGGTTATAAATTTATGATACTTTTGTGAAAAGATTTTTTACAAAAGTATTTTTTTTCTTTCAAAAAATTAGCTCTTTTTTTATTTTTTAATTTCTAATTACTACTTATGAGCCTAAGTGTCAATCATTTACTAGGAATAAAAGACCTTACACAAACTGATATATTGACCATTTTCCAAATGGCAGAACAATTTAAGGAAGTCATCAATCGTCCTATTAAAAAAGTACCTTCATTGCGTGATATTACGATTGCTAATGTTTTTTTTGAAAATTCTACTCGTACTCGTATTTCTTTCGAATTGGCTCAAAAACGCCTTTCTGCCGATGTTGTCAATTTTTCAGCAAGTAATAGTTCGGTATCAAAAGGCGAAACACTTCTTGATACTGTCAATAATATTTTGGCTATGAAAGTGGATATGATTGTGATGCGACATTCTAGTGCAGGTGCGCCTCATTTTTTGTCCAAACACATAAATGCAGCTATCATAAATGCTGGCGACGGAACGCACGAACACCCAACACAAGCACTTTTGGATACCTTTTCAATTAGAGAAAAATTAGGAGAGGTTGCAGGAAAAAAGGTAGCAATCATTGGAGATATTTCACATTCAAGAGTAGCTCTTTCAAATATTTTTGCTCTTCAAAAGCTTGGGGCAGAGGTTACATTGTGTGGAATGCCTACTCTTATTCCCAAATTTATAAGTCAGTTGGGAGTAAAAGTCAGTCATAATCTTAGAGAAACTTTGGAATGGTGTGATGTTGCAAATGTATTGCGTATTCAGTTGGAAAGACAAGAGGTAAAAAATATTCCTTCGCTGCGTGAGTATTCACTTTATTATGGAATAAACAAAGAATTATTAGATTCTCTCAAAAAAGAAATTGTTATTATGCACCCCGGACCTATTAACAGAGGAGTAGAAATTGATAGTGATGTAGCTGATTCTGACCATTCGATTATTCTTAATCAAGTAGAAAATGGTGTGGCTATCAGAATGGCTGTTTTGTATCTTTTGGCAGAAAAAATTAAGAGAAATTAAATATTATATTTTTCATCAAAAAATTAGATTCTAATTTTGCTCTTGACAAGATTTCTAGTTTAAAAATAATAGGTTAAAGTAGCAAAACAGCAACTAATTATGTAAATTTACCATAAAAATAAAAGTGTATTTTATCAAAAAAACTATCCCAAAAAAATGAACGAACAAGAGAAAGAACCAAATGATTATTTAGAAGCAAATAGAAAAATGTGGAACTCGCTCACAGAAGCCCACAGAGATTCTAATTTTTATAATGTTGCACAATTTAAAAAAGATAAAAATTCATTAAATTCTATTGAAATAAATGAAATAGGAGATGTAAAGGGTAAATCTCTTCTACACCTTCAATGTCATTTTGGAATGGACACGCTTTCGTGGGCAAATATGGGAGCAGAAGTTACAGGAATAGACATGTCTGATGCTTCAATAGAGCTTGCTGGTGAGCTTAGTAAGGAAATCGAAACACCTGCAAATTTTGTAGTTTCTGATGTATATTCACTCAAAGACAATCTAAAAGGCGAATTTGATATTGTTTTTACTTCTTATGGTGCGATTGGTTGGTTGCCAGATTTGAATAAATGGGCTGAGATAGTGGCTAGTTATATCAAAGAGGGTGGTTTTTTTTATATGGTAGAGTTTCACCCTGTTATTTATATGTATGAATGGGGAAATAATTTTACGCTTGAATACTCATATTTCAATGATTCTTCAATTATCGAAGAAGTTGAACAATCTTACACAGGAGATAGACACAAACAAAAACAGGTTTCATATTCTTGGAATCATTCTATTAGTGAAATTATAAATTCTCTTCTTGCACAAGGCTTACAATTAGAGTTTTTTAATGAATATCCGTACAGTGTTTACAACTGTTTTCCAAATTTAAAGGAAATAGAAAAAGGAAAGTTTCGTTTCAAGCCTCCTTATGATAAACTTCCTCATACATTTTCCTTAAAAGTAAGAAAGCCATTTTCTAAGAAAAAAATTAAGGGCAGAATTGAACTCTAAGATTTGACTATAACTAATCATTCAAATCTACTATTTTGTTAAGCTATTTATCTATTGTATCCTACTATTCTTAAAAAGTGTCTTTTTGTTGCAGCGCAATGTTATGTTTGTAGGATTTTATTCAAATAAAAAATATCAATATTACGTTGCTCTGCAATTCTAATTTCAAATCAAAACACATATTTTATTTAATCTATGAAAACCAAATCAACATTATTTCTCAATATTAAATCATTAGTTCAAGTAGAATTAACTCAAAAAACACCTTCTTTTCGTGCAGGAAAACAAATGCAAGACTTGCCAAGTATAGAAAATGCGTTTTTATTGGTAGAAAATGGAAAAATACAAGAATTTGGTAAGATGGAGGATATAAATCAGACACAAAAAACCAAATGGATTGATTCATCAGAAATAGAAAAAATAGATGCCACAGGAAAATTTATTTTGCCTTCTTTTGTAGATTCTCATACGCACATTGTCTATGCAGGAAGCCGAGAAAAAGAATTTGAAGACCGAATAAATGGACTTACTTACGAAGAAATTGCCAAACGAGGAGGAGGAATACTCAACTCTGCCAAAAAATTACAACAAACATCAGAAGAAGAATTATATGAAGCTGCACATCAACGACTTTTCGAAATGATAGGATTTGGAACAGGAGCAGCCGAAATAAAAAGTGGTTATGGACTTACTTTAAATGATGAATTGAAGATGTTGAGAGTAATCCGAAAGCTAAAAGAGATTTCTCCCATAGAAATAAAAGCTACTTTTTTGGGCGCACATGCTTTTCCAAAAGAAATTTCAAGAGAGCGTTATATGGATTTGTTAGTAAATGAAATGATTCCACAAGTAGCTGAGGAAAATCTGGCAGATTATTGTGATGTTTTTTGTGACAGAGGATTTTTTACAGTAGAAGAAACTGATAAAATTTTAAATGTAGCCACAAAATACAATTTGAAAGCGAAGCTGCATGCCAACGAATTGGATACTTCTGGAGGTGTTCAGATTGGTGTAAAACACAATGCAAGAAGTGTCGATCATTTGGAACACATGGGAGAAGATGAAATAAACTCGCTTCTTAGTTCTGTCAAAACAAAAAACCTAACGATGCCGACACTCTTGCCAAGCACAGCTTTTTTCTTGCGTTTGGAGTATGCACCTGCAAGAAAATTGATTGAAAGTGGCTTGCCTGTTTCGCTCGCTACGGATTATAATCCAGGGAGTTCGCCCTCTGGAAATATGCCTTTTGTGCTTTCATTGGCTTGTATTCACATGCAAATGACTCCTCAAGAAGTCATCAATGCAGCAACTCTGAATGCAGCTTATGCGATTGAACTTGAAAAAACACACGGAATTATTCGTAAAAATACTGATGCAAATTTGATTTTGACTAAAAAAATTCCGTCCCTTGCTTTTATTCCTTATTCCTTTGGCAGTAATCTGATTGAACAAGTTTTTGTTAAGGGAGAAAAACAAAATTAGCATAGACAATATTATTTAAACTAACTTTACTATTTTAATTCATAACTGAACGACTATGAAACTAATACGCTTCGATTGGGCAGTAAAAAAGATACTTCGCCATAAGGCAAATTTTGGGATTTTGGAGGGCTTCTTGACTGAGCTTTTAAAATTTGATTTGACGATAGAAACTATTCTGGAAAGCGAAGGCAATAAAGAAGACGAATACGACAAATTTAATAGAGTTGATATTCTTGTTAGGACTACATCAGGCGAACTTGTTTTGGTAGAGCTTCAAAATACAGCCGAGCAGGATTATTTCCAACGTATGCTTTATGGCGTTTCCAAACTTGTTACCGAGTACATAAAAGAGGGAGAAGTTTATGGAGAAATCAAAAAGGTTTATTCTATCAATATCATTTATTTTCAGCTTGGACAAGGCGAGGATTATATTTATAAATATGTAGGCAATTTTGTTGGACAAAACCTAGGCGACACGCTACAAGCAAGCAAAAATCAAAAAGAAAAATTTGATGTTGAGCAGGTTTCCGATATTTTTCCTAAGTATTATATTTTGAAAATAAATAATTTTGATGATGTTGCTAAAAATACAATCGACGAATGGATTTATTTTCTAAAAAACAGTGAAGTTAAGAAAGATTTTAAAGCAAAAGGGTTGGATTTGGTAGAAGAAAAACTAAAATATGAAAAATTAGATGAGGCAGACAAAAAAGTATATCAGCGTTTTCAAGAAAACAGAAGAATAGAAAAAAGTGTCATGCAAACAGCCATAGAAGAGGGCAGAAAAGAGGGATTAGAAGAAGGAATAGAAAAAGGCAGAGAAGAAGGATTAGAAGAAGGCGCATTAAAAGCTAAAGAGCAAGTAATAAAAAGTGCAATTTCGAAAGGGCTGGATAATCGAACTATAAGTTCTATTACTGATTTTTCGGAAGAGCAAATTGAAACAATACGACAAAAAATGGATAACTAAAAACATAAAATTTAATGGATACATTTTTAACCATAAAAACCTCCTCCCAAGGAGAGTACAAAGAAAAAGGAAGCAAGTTTATAGCTTTTGCTTTTCAAGTAAAGACAGAAGAAGAAATAAAAGAACGACTAGATGAAATAAGAAAAAAATATTACGACGCTCGGCATCATTGTTATGCTTATCAGTTAGGGCAAGAAGGCAAAATTTGGAGAGCAAACGACGATGGAGAACCTAGTCATTCGGCTGGAACTCCTATTCTAAATCAAATAAAATCCTTTAATCTTACTAATCTTTTAGTAATTGTTATTCGATATTTTGGAGGAACAAAACTTGGAGTTAGTGGACTCATAAGAGCCTACAAAACAGCCACCGAAGAAGCCTTAGAAAATGCCGAAATTGAAGAGAAAATTATTACAAAAATAGTTTCTTTTTCTTTTGAATACTTGGGAATGAACGATGTGATGAAGCTCATAAAAGATTATGACTTAGAAATATTAAACCAAGAGTTTACAAATACTTGCCAAATGAAACTTTCTGTTCGTCTGAAAATTGTAGCAGAAGTAGAAACAAAATTAAAGGACATAAAAGAAGTAGAAATATTTCATTTATAGAAAAAATATTTTCCTTTTCAAATTGCGCTTTTATTATAAAATAATAGTCGAAGAAAATGCAACCTTTGCCTGTAATAGTAGTTTATTCTATAATAAATTAACTATATTTAGACGTTTTTGTAACAAAAATTATTAGACAAAAAACATAGAAATGAAATATTTTTTATTGATTTTAGGGCTATTCATATTTCAAAATGGATTTGCTCAAAAAAATAACATAAAATCAGAGCCTTTTTTAAAATTAAAATCGTTAAATGTAGAAAATGGACTGTCTCAAAATTCAATTAATACTTTATTGGAAGATAAAGATGGTTTTTTGTGGATAGGTACAGATGATGGGCTTAATCGTTATGATGGACAAAATATCACAATTTATAAGTATATTCGTAGTGATAAAACAACAATTCCAGATAATCAAATAAATGAATTATATCAAGATAGCAAAGGGCGAATTTGGGTAGGAACATTAACAGGATTAGCTCTTTATGATAACAACACAAATCAATTTACTTCTTTTAGAAAAGATAAAATAACAAAAGATTCTATCAATTCTTTAATAAACAATGAAGTAAAAGCTATCGTAGAAGATAAAAATGGGTTTTTATGGATAGGCACAGGAAATGGGTTATCAAGATTAGATACAAAAACAAACTCATTTACCAACTATGTGGCTTCTCAAAGTGATTCTGCGATTTTGATTAGTAACACTATAAATGCTTTAACCATTGATAAAGAAAATAATCTTTGGATAGGCACGACAAAAGGAATAAATAAGTGGAAAATTGAAAAAAAACATAAACAAATCTATGGTTACTTAAAAGATAACACAACAACAGTTTGGACAGGAGATGTAAATGAATTTTTTATAGACAAAAACGAAACTCTTTGGGTAGCCACAAGATTAGGCTTAAATAAATATTTACCCAAATTAAATACATTCAAAACATTTCCATACTCTAAAAATAATGATTATAATTTGCAATCTATCAATCAAACAGAAGATAATATATTGTATGGCGTAGGCTCTAATTATATCTATAAACTCAATAATGCTACTGAAGAATTGATTCGCTTCCAATTAAATTTGACTGAACTGGGAGCTATGCCATCTATAATACAAACTAAAGATAAAACAGTATGGACAGCTTCACGGAATTTAGGAGTGCTTTATTTTAATCCATCTAAGAGAGGTTTTCAAGTGTATAGAAGTGAAAAAAACAACAAAAATTCTCTTCCTAGAAGAGATATATGGGCAATCTTGAAAACTGAAGATAGTATTATTTGGGTAGGTACAGAGGCAGGACTTACAAAAATAAACAAAATCAATAATAAATATACTCATCTTACTAATAAAATAAAAAAAGAAAATTTTAAAATAACTAGCGTTACAGGATTATTAGAAACACAAAAAAAAGAATTATGGATAGTTGGAGGAAATACTATTTCGAGAATGATATGTCCTTTAGATGAAGAAGAGGCTACTCTTGTGAGTTTAGAAAAAAATGAAAATGACTCTACCACTATTCAACAGGTAATATTAGGTGTTTTTGAAGATAAAAAAGAAACAGTTTGGATAAACACATTTTCTGGATTTTATAAAATGAAACCTTCTCAAAAACACGACTTTGGTTATGAAGGAAAACTCTTTTTAGAAGATATGGCTATTTGGTGCATTTATGAAGATAAAAATGAAGTTTTATGGCTAGGAACAAATAAAGGCTTAGTCAAAGTAATAAGAGATGAAAAAAATAATCCAATAGACTTTGTTTTTTATAAATCTGACCCAAAAGATTTAAGTTCAATTAGTAATAATTTTGTTCGTGCCATAACAGAAGATTCAAAAGGAACTATGTGGATTGGTACAACCAGTGGACTAAATAGAGTATATAAAAACGAAAACGGAAAAATTAGTTTTGAGCATTGGGGAGAACGAAATGAATTAGCAAACTATGCTATTTATGGAATTTTGGTAGATGAAAAAAATAACCTTTGGATAAGTACAAATAGAGGTCTTTTCAAGTTTCTTAATGATGAAAAAAATCAAAATATAGCAGATGATAGAAGAATAATTGTTTATGATACCAAAGATAATTTGCAGAGCCTAGAATTTAATTCGGGAGCTTTTTTTAGGGCTGATGATGGAGAAATGTTTTTTGGTGGAATAAATGGTTTCAACTCCTTTTATCCAAAAAAAATAAAACCAAATACAGCAAAACGAAAAGTAATACTAACAGACCTCAAGCTTTTCGGAAAAACTGTAAAAGTAAATCAAGAAAAAGATGATAGAGTTCTACTCACAAAAGCACTACAAAATACAGAAAAAATAGAACTTACCTACCAAGACAAAATAATTACTATCGGATTTGTTTCTCCCAACTTCCAAAAACCAGAGTTTGATACTTATTTGTACAAATTAGAAGGTTTTGATGAAGACTGGAACAAAACAAAAACAATTCATCAAGCTACTTATACCAATTTGCCAGCAGGAAATTATACATTCAGAATAAAGGTAATCAATGGAGATAACATAGAAAGTCAAGAAACAACGCTCAAAATAAATGTTTCGCCTCCTTTTTGGAAAACATGGTGGTTTATTTCTTTGTGTGGATTACTTGTAATTGGTGCTTCTTTGGCGTTTTACAAGCAAAAACTAAACTCTATAAAAGCACAAAATATAAAACTAGAAGGACTAGTAAACAAACGCACTTCACAGCTCAAAGAAAAAAATGAGGAAGTAAATCAACAAAATGAAGAAATAATTCAACAAAATACAAAGTTAGAAACCCAGCAAAAATTAGTAGAAAAAGCATATAAAAATGTTAGTCTTTTGAGTGAGGTAGGCAAACAAATTACTTCTCACCTTTCTGTTGAGATGATTATTGAAATGGTCTATGAATCTGTAAACAAAATAGTAGATGCTTCTGTATTTAGTATTGGTATTTATAATCAAAATCAGCAACGATTAGATTTCTTCAATGCAAAAGAAAAAGGTAAAGTATTACCTTCTTTTCACAAAAACCTAACTACAACAGACAATTTGCCTGCTTATTGTTTTAATAAAAATACTGAAATTATAATTAATGATGTACAAAAAGAATATAATAATTTTATTCCAAATGAAAAACTAAAAGTTCTGCAAGGTGAAATTCCCGAATCATTGATTTATGTTCCTATTCTTTACAAAAATAAAACAATAGGAGTGCTGACTGTTCAGAGCTTTAAAAAGCATTCTTATACCAAAAATCAAATTAATTTAGTTCGAAACATTGCTGTTTATGCTGCTATTGCACTTGTTAATGCTAGGTCGTATCAACAAATAGAAGAGCAAAGCAATGCCATTACGGTTCAAAATCAAAAAATTACATCTAGTATTAATTATGCCAGTCGCATACAACAAGCCATGCTCCCTCCAATAGAAAATATAAAAAAAGCCTTTGGAAAAGCATTTGTACTTTGGCTTCCTCGTGATGTAGTAAGTGGAGATTTTTATTGGTTTGCAGAAGTAAAAAATAAAGTGTGTATAGCTGCCATTGATTGTACAGGACATGGCGTTCCAGGGGCATTTATGTCTATGATTGGAAGCGATATGCTCAACCACATTGTATTAGAAAAAAGAATTACAACTCCTTCTTTAATCTTGAAAAATTTGCATCAACAAGTATCAAGAGCATTGAGGCAATCGGAAACACAAAATCAAGATGGAATGGACATGACATTATGTGTGTATGATAAATCTACAAAAGAACTAGAGT
This sequence comes from uncultured Cytophagales bacterium, assembly GCA_937136415.1. Lineage (GTDB taxonomy): Bacteria > Bacteroidota > Bacteroidia > Cytophagales > Bernardetiaceae > Bernardetia. The sequence continues at coordinate 22,749 of CAKZOK010000134.1, forward strand.
TTGCAGGTGCAAAAAATCCTTTGTATTATATTCAAGATAATCAATTAAATAATATTGCAGGAAGTAAATTTCCTATTGGTGGAAAATGGGGTGATGAAATAGAACGGGTATATGAAAATCATACACTAAAAATAGACAAAGAAACAACTATCTTTTTGTGTACAGATGGCTACCAAGACCAGTTCGGAGGGCAAAAGGGAAAAAAACTCATGAAGAAAAAAATGAAAACTCTCTTTACAGAAATAGTTGGTTTAGAAGACACAAAGCAAAAACAAAAATTAGAAAACTACTTTTTTGATTGGAAAAAAGAAGAAGAACAAGTAGATGATGTTCTTGTGATGGGTTTTAAAATTAAGTAAAATTATTTTTTGTTAGAGAAAAAAATAAAAAGCCTTCTGAATAATTAAACTATTCAAAAGGCTTAATTTGTTAAATAACAAATAGTTAGATTATCTAGTTTCATGGTCAGTTATAACTTTTATGATTGTAATAATTCAAGTGATTCTAATCTAAAATCATTGTATTTTCTTTAGTAAAAAAAATGATATTTAAAGTTTTGATGAGCTATTTAATAATACCAGTATCATTTTAAACTAAAGAAAAATAACACTTAATATTGTTAAATATTTGATTTATAATTGCATTACTGACTTTAAATTCATTATTTTACATTAAAAATATTCCCCTTATAATTTAATTTTTCATTTTATAGTTTCTTGATAAAATTTTATATTTTTTTTTATGAAAAAATCAATTCTATTTTCTGAATATTAAAAATAACACAAAATAAAATTTTGTTTACCCTCTTTTTAAAACACAAAAAATATTAATTATTTTATACTTTTATAAAAAATCAAAATAATATTTGCTTTAAAAATTATCTTTCAAAAATTTTATTAATTTCAATTTGCCTATTTCACTTTTTTACATGAAAAACAAATACTTTTTATTTCTTGTTACTTTTTTATTTATTTTTTCATTCTCTTTTACTATTTATGCTCAAACAGATTCCCTTTCTGGAACATATATAGATGAAAATGGAAAATATTATCAACAAGCAGACTTACCTGTATATCTTCATATTTCTACAAGCCCAAATGGAGAAAAAATTCCTCTTTCTGGAAGGAAAGTAGGAGAAAAACAAATTTCTGTTCAACCTATTATTTTGGACGGACATGGAATGCATGTCATAAAACACAATGATGGAAAAAACTCTAGAAATAGTTATGAATATATCATTTATGCTGATGGTCTGCCTCCTATTTCTACTGCCAAGTTTCTAACACCTAATATCTATCGGAAGAATGGCACTACTTTTTACGGACAAAATTTGGAAATTGAGCTTAATACAAAAGACCAAATGTCTGGAATAGAAGGCTTCTATTACAATCTTGATGAAACAGGAATGCAGCCCTACACAAATTCGTTTCCTATAAATTCGGAAGGAAATCATTCATTAAAATATTTTTCATTGGATAAAGTAGGTAATGTAGAAACTGAAAAAACTAAGGAATTTGTTATCGATGTTTCTCCTCCAATAAGCACTTATAATATTGTTGGTATTAATTCTGAAAATGTTATTTCATTGAGCACCAAAATTTATTTTACATTAGAAGACAATAATGTGGGTGTCAAAAATACATTTTATCGTTTTGATGACCAAAGTTGGAAACCTTATTATAATAAAAGAAATCTGCCTTTGCGTGCATTAAGTGATGGGAATCATACTGTTGATTTTTATTCGATTGATTATTTAAAAAATAAAGAAACGACACAAAGTTTTTCATTTTATTTAGACAAAACTGCGCCTATTATGTCGGCTGATGTTTTGGGAGATAAATTTATTGTAGGACAACAAGTTTATTTTTCTGGGCGTACAAAACTAAAACTTACAGCAGTAGATAATAAATCGGGTGTAAAAGAAGTTTGGTATTCGATTGATGGTGGAGAATGGATACAATATACCGACCCATTTTACTTACCTTCTAAATCGGGAACACACAAAATTCGTTATTACGCCATTGATAATACAGAAAATATTGGTGTAGAAGGAAGTATTAATCCTCGTTTTGATACCTATAGACACAGTGTGAGTGCTGTTTATGTAGATTTGACAGGACCAAAATTAGATTACAAACTTCAAGGAAAGTCATTTAAAAAAGAAAATATCTTTTATCTTAGCCCAGAAACTAATATAAAATTAATCGCTCGTGATAATGAATCAGGACTAAAAAATATTGCTTATAGAATAAATGGGCAAGGCGAGGAAATAGAATACAAAACACCATTTACTTTGAAAGAATTAGGAGTGCAAAATATAGAAATTATTGGTTATGATAATGTAAACAACAGAAATGTAATCAATACATCTTTAAATGTTGATACAGAAGCACCTACTATTTTTTATCATTTTAGTACGATGATAGAAGAAAATAGAGATACAACTTATCCTTCTTATGTTCAGTTATTTTTGGGAGCGCAAGATGCACAAACTAATACAGAGCAAATTTATTATCGTATAAATGGAGGTGGAAAGCGTTTATATAATGGAAAAATTAGTGGTTTTGCCAAAAATAAAAGCTATACTATTTTAGTAGAAGTAAAGGATAAGTTAGGAAATATAGCTAAAGAAGAAATTATTTTTGAAACTTTGGAATATTAGGAACGATTATGAGTGTAAGCTCCTAAATCATACTACTAGACAAAAATATTGACCTGCCTAAACCACAAGTGTTGGGCGTAGTCTTTAGCGCAGCGATGACTACGACCTATCAGTTTGGCAAGTCTTAGACTTGTGAGGGTAGGTCTTTTGTATTTGCTGTTCAATGTATTCCAAACCAAAAAAAATAGAGTTTCAAAAAAGAAGCTCTATTTTTTTGTGTCTAGCTATTTTATTTGTCAGCAAAAAAGTATAAATTGCTACATAAAAATGTAATAATGTAAATGTGTTTTTAAATAAAATCATACAAATCAAGTTGGAAGCGTAGGATTATTTTTATATAGTCTTGTATTTCAAGTCTGAAGACTTGGCATAGTGATAGGTCGTAGTCATCGCTTCGCTAAAGACTACGCCCAACTGGGGGACATATTTTTAATGCCGTAAATATAAATCGCAATGGATATATATTGGATGCAACCAAAAAAAGTGTACAAACAATGAATCAGTTTTTTCGTTCAATTAGTCAACATCACGCAAATGGAACAATTACAGGTTATTATCTTAAACAAGTAAAAGATGTAAATTTAATTAAACTAAATGATTAGATATGCTAAATATTAATTATGAAATTCGTTACCAAGTAGGACTAAAAATCCTAGAGTTAGAAAATCGAATGAACCGTTCTTTAGCTTCAAAGAATATTCTAATGTATGTTTATCTTTATACCTTATTTGATGATAATACGATAATATTTCATACTGATTTTGCTCCTAAAGTTGATGGTATTCTTGGTGGATTATATATTCCTGAAATAGTTTGGGATTGTAATTTACACAGAGTGAGAGAGTTTGAACCACTAGATAGAGAAATGTTTTCTGACCCATTCTCTTATTATGCTAAAAAAGCAAAAGGCGATACAAGAACAATATTAGATAGAGGGAATATAATCATATATCCACCTATTTACAAAGCGTAAATGATGTAAGTAACAACGATGAAGGTTTAGAAAGGGGAAATCATAGTTATACCTACGACAAAATAGGAAACCTAAGCAGCGACAAAGACATTGAAAGCATACAATGGACAGTCTATGGTAAAATAGCCAAAGTAAAAAAACGAGACCTTACCGAAATAGAATACAAATACGATGGTACAGGACAAAGAATTTATAAAAAAGTTGTATCTTTAAGCGTGGCAAAAGAAACCCCCCGTTCGGCGTAGTGTTCCATAGCCAAACAAACAAAACGAGTGTTGGGCGTTGTCTTTAGCGAAGCGATGACTACGACCTATCAGTATGGCAAATCTTAGATTTGCGAGTGTAAAGGTATTTTGTACCCCTGCTCTGCTTGGCAAGAAATAAAACGGCTCTCCCCTCAAATTCTATGGTATAACCAAGCCTATCACTATGACAAACCCTTAAAAAAAATTATACAAAAACAATACTTAATTAGCTACATCAAATGACTATTTCGTAATTCGTAATTTCTAATTCGTAATCGAACTTGAATTACTCATAAAAAGAACTTATTTTTACGTATAAATCAAGAAAAGTAATTTTTTAATCAACTTTTAAGAATGAAATACGACGTAACAGTTATTGGTTCAGGTCCTGGTGGTTATGTAGCTGCCATTCGTGCTGCACAATTAGGACTCAAAACAGCAATCATAGAAAAATATACAACTTTGGGTGGAACGTGTCTAAATGTAGGCTGTATTCCTTCAAAAGCACTTTTGGATTCTTCGGAGCATTTTCATGCTGCTCAAAAACAATTTAAAGAACATGGAATTGAAATCAATGAGCCAAAAGTAAATTTTGAGCAAATGATTAATCGAAAACGTGATGTAGTAAGCAAAACTTGTGATGGAGTTGCCTATCTTATGAAGAAAAATAAAATTGATGTTCACCAAGGAGTTGGTTCTTTTATTGACAAAAATAATATCAAAGTTACGGCAGAAGACGGCAAAGAAACTAAAATTGAAACCGATAAAGTAATCATTGCAACAGGCTCTAAACCTACCATTTTTCCATTTTTTCCTTATGACAAAAAACGTTTCATTACATCAACAGAAGCATTGGAATTGAAAGAAATTCCTAAAAAAATGATTGTAATTGGAGGAGGAGTAATTGGAATGGAACTCGGTTCTGTTTATGCTCGCTTAGGAACGGAAGTTTCTGTTATCGAATTTATGCCTTCTATTTTGGGTTCGATGGACAAAACAATGGGAAAAGAATTAGAACGAGTAAGCAAGAAAAATCTTAAAATGAAATTCTTCTTACAACATAAAGTAGAGGAAGCCAAACAAGATGGCGATGAAGTAGTGATTACAGCAACTGACAAAAAAGGAAAAAAAGTAGAATTTAGAGCAGATTATTGTATGTTGGCAGTTGGGCGTAGTGCTTATACAGAAGGATTAGGATTAGAAAATATCGGAATCAAAACAGATAAAAGAGGAACAATCACAGTAAATGACCACTTAGAAACCAAAGTAAAAGGGGTTTATGCAATCGGTGATGTTGTTCGTGGTGCAATGTTGGCACACAAAGCTGAAGAAGAAGGCGTAATGGTTGCCGAACTTATGGCAGGACAAAAACCTCATATCAATTACCTCTTAATTCCGGGAGTAGTTTATACGTGGCCAGAGGTAGCAAGTGTAGGGCATACAGAAGAAGAACTCAAAGAGTCAGGTAGAAAATATAAAGTAGGTTCATTTCCATTTATGGCACTCGGAAGAGCAAGGGCTTCAATGGATACAGACGGACTTGTAAAGGTTTTGGCAGATGAAAAAACAGACGAAATATTAGGAATTCATATCATAGGAGCAAGAGCTGCCGATATGATAGCAACAGCAGTAACAGCAATGGAATTTAGGGCATCAGCCGAGGATATTGCAAGGCAAAGCCACGCACACCCAACCTATATGGAAGCTGTAAAAGAAGCATGTTTGGCTGCAACCGAAAATCGTGCTGTTCATATATAGAATCTAAAATCATTATTCTAATGAGAGTATTTAGGCTTGATTTTGACTTATTTCTTTGCAAGATATTGTTGTAAAGATAGAGATAGTCAAAGTCAAGCCTTTTGTTTTATTAACTGATTTTACACAAAATAGTATGTGCATTCAGTTCCTCAAAAATGAAAATAATTGAATTTTTTGAATAAATTAGCCTTTCGCTTCAAAATATCATTACTAATTTAACCAAAAAATATGATATTCATTTTCTTTTTGATAAAAAAAGAAGAATATTGTTTGCATTATTGTAACTTACAACATAAAATAATTTACAACCCCCAAAATATATTTCATTATGGAAGCAATTTGGAAACAGCATTATCCAGAAGGAGTCGCAAAAGATATTAATCCAAATCAATATGGTTCATTAATAGAATTAATTGAAGAAAGTATAGAAAAATACGGAGATAAAACGGCCTATATTCACATGGGCGTAGAAATGACTTTCAAACAAATTGGTAATTATTCGGCAAATTTTGCAGCATTCTTACAAAATGAAACCAATCTACAAAAAGGTGATAGAATTGCAATACAAATGCCAAATGTAATGCAATATCCGATTGCACTTTTTGGTGCTATTCGTGCTGGTTTGGTGGTTGTTAATACCAATCCACTTTATACAGTGCGTGAAATGGAACATCAATTTACAGATGCTGATGTAAAAGCAGTAGTTGTTTTGGCAAATTTTGCAGAAAATTTAGAAAAAGTATTGCCTCATACAAATATCGAAACGGTCATTGTTACAGAAGTAGGAGATATGATGGGAATGTTTAAACGTTCACTCACTAATTTTGTTGTTAAGCGTGTCAAAAAAATGGTTCCTTCTTATCATTTGCCAAAAGCAATACCGTTCCGTTATGTGCTTGCAAAAGGTAGAAAATATCCATTTACCCCTGTAAAAGTAAAAAATACAGACAACGCATTTATTCAATACACAGGAGGCACAACTGGAGTAGCCAAAGGTGCAGAACTTACTCATAGAAACGTTATTGCAAATGCCGAACAAATAAAAGAATGGATGAAACCTCTGGCTAGAGAAGGGCAAGAAGTGGTCTTGACACCTCTTCCGATGTATCATATTTTCTCCCTAACTGTCAATACATTTATTTTCTTTGCCTATGGTTGTAGCAATGTTTTGATTACTAACCCTAGAGATTTGCCTGCTTTGATTAAGGAAATGGCGAGCAATAAAATAACAATCATGACAGGTGTAAATACACTCTTTAATGGGCTTGCAAATCACCCAGATATTTATACTGTTGATTTTACAAGGCTCAAAATTGCTGTTGCTGGTGCGACTGCCGTACAAAGTGCTGTTGCCAAAAAATGGAAAGAAGTTACAGGAAATTCTTTAGTAGAAGGTTTTGGGCTTACAGAATGTTCGCCAGTAGTAAGCTGTAATCCTGTGGTTGGAAACGTACAAATCGGAACAATCGGAATGCCTCTTCCAAGTACTGAAATCAAATTAATTGATGATGATGGAAATGATGTAGAGGGTTTCAATAATCCAGGTGAGCTTTGCGTAAAAGGACCTCAAGTAATGAAAGGATATTGGTTAAGAGCTGACGAAACCTCAAAATGTTTGGGTGAAGATGGCTGGCTCAAAACAGGAGATGTAGCTATTTTGCAAGAGGACGGGTTTCTCAAAATTGTAGATAGAAAAAAAGATATGATTTTGGTTTCTGGCTTCAATGTATATCCAAATGAAGTAGAAGATACGATTGCGATGTATCCAAAAGTAATGGAAGTGGCTGCCATTGGAATCGAAAATGAAAAATCTGGAGAAGCTGTAAAAGTATTTATTATCAAAAAAGATGATTCGCTTACAGAAGATGAAATCAAAAAATATTGTAAAGAAAATATGACAGGGTATAAAGTTCCAAAGTTCTATGAATTTAGAGAAGAACTTCCTAAATCAAATGTAGGAAAAATATTACGTCGTGTTTTGAAAGATGAAGAAAAAGGAAAAATGTCAAAGGCTTAAATTTGATTTTGTCCTAATTTTGAAAAGTGATACAGATTTATTTTGTATCACTTTTTTTATGCAAAAAATGTATCTTCATTAAGAAAAGTAAAGTATTTTTGGTATAAAATATCATTTGTTAAAGTTTTACGAAAACAAAAAAAGCGATACAATTTGTATCGCTTTTTTTCAGCTATCTTCCAAAACCCGATCACTCGGTTGTCTATAAAGCAAGAAGTTTGAAGTACAATCTATTATTTGACTTTCAAGACTTCTTCTTATTTCATGAAAATGATTTATATATCTGAAATGCTAATTTTAATTGTATTTTTCTGAAATAGTGAATTATTTGCTATTTATATTAGCAAATTTACGCAAGAAATTTAATAATTCCAATAAATTGATAAAATAAATTAGTGGATAGAATTATTTTTTAGAAGTGAAATTGTTCAAACTTTTAAACTGTGCGTTCAGTTCTTCAAAGCTGAACCAAAAGACTTCTTTAAAAGCGAGATTCATGCAAAAGTAATGCTTCCTTAGAAGTATAAAAATTTGTTTAGTTGAGGGTTATCTGTTTTGATGAAACGAACACGCATCAGTCTTTTAGGCTTATTTTAATAAAAAAAGGATAAAAACTGAACTTTGGTCATTTTTTGCCCTAAATTTGCAGACGATGTTATACAAGAGCAAAATATAGTTTCTTGTAAAAAAGATTTTTATCTACTAATAAATTTACCCACTAATAAAAAAAAGTATGTACCAAAAATTAAATACAGGTCAATTAGCTCCTTCATTTTCTTTAAATGATACTTCTGATAGAGAAATCAATTTGTCTAATTTTAAAAATAAAGGCAAAAAGATATTAGTTTCTTTTTTTAGAAATGTAGCTTGTCCATTTTGTAATTTTCGTATTCATCAATTAATAGCCAAAAATGACCAATGGAAAGATAATTTGGAGATGATTTTCTTTTTAGAATCTAAAAAAGAAGTTGTTTTGCGTAGCTCTTTCCATCAAGGCATTTCTCCTATTCCAATTATTGCAGATTTTGAAAGAGAAACATATCAAAAGTATGGAGCTGAAGTATCCTTGAAAAAATTCAATGATACAATTCATTCAGAAAAACATATAGCCGTTTGTGCTGATTTAGTCGAAAAAGGATACGCAATAGACACTGGAGAGTCCGAGATTCATTCTATTCCTGCTGATTTTTTATTAGATGAAAATCTAAATATTATAAAGGCACATTATGGAAAAAATATTCCAGACCATCTGCCACTTACCGAAATAGAAGAAGTTATTTTTGATAAGAAATAATTATTGTCCAAACCCACAAATATATTTGTGGGTTTTATTTTCCTATACAAAACTTCCCAAAGATATTTCCTAAGATTTCGTCATTTGACACCTCGCCAGTAATACTTCCTAGATGCTCTAAAGCTGTTCGTAAATCCAAGGAAAGCAAATCGCCTGTAAGTCCCATTTCTAAAGCATTCAGAACATCATCTAAGGCAATATTTGCATTTTTTAGACTTTCATAATGACGAGTATTTGTTACAAGTGTATCTCCAGCATTAAAATTATCAGCCTGAATAACCTCCAAAATTTTTGTTTTTAACTTTTCAATATCTTCTTTATCTGTTGTGTTATTGGCTTGTGTAAAAATGGTATTTGATTTTTTAATCCAATTATTTAACCAATCAAATTCAGAATTATTTTTTATTTCCTTCTCTATTTTTATCCAAAAATCTGCTTTATTCAAAACAAAGAGAGTATTAATATTCAATTCTTCTACTTCTTTTATTTCATCAAAAAACTCTTTTTGAGTTATGTTTTTATTAAATACTTCCGATAAATCAACAACATAGAGAATCAAAGAGGCTTCACTCATTTTTTTTCTTGCACGCTCTACTCCAATAGATTCTACTTTGTCTTCTGTTTGGCGCAACCCAGCCGTATCTATAAAACGAAATGCAATTCCTTCAATACTTATTTCATCTTCTATAAAATCTCTTGTTGTTCCTGCAATTTCTGAAACGATGGCTTTTTCTTCATTCAAAAGAGCATTTAGAAGTGTAGATTTTCCTGCATTTGGTTTGCCTGCAATGACGGTCGGAACGCCATTTTTGATAGCATTTCCAAGCTCAAAAGAATTCAATAATTGCGCTATTACGGTCTGAATTGTTTTTACTAATTGTGTTAGTTTTTCACGTTCTGCAAATTCTACATCTTCTTCTCCAAAATCTAATTCTAATTCTATTAATGAAACAAAATCAAGAAGTTGTTGGCGTAGTTCTTTTATTTGAGAAGAAAAACCACCACGAAGTTGAGAAATAGCAACTTTGTGAGAAGCTGCCGAATCTGCTGCAATCAAATCAGCGACGGCTTCGGCTTGCGCCAAATCAAAACGACCATTTAAGAAAGCTCTTTGCGTAAACTCTCCAGCCTTTGCATATCGAACAGGCGAGTTATCCAAAAAATTTTGAATAATTCTTTTTACAATAAAAGGAGAGCCATGACAAGAAATTTCAACTACATTTTCTTTTGTAAATGAATTGGGAGATTTGAAAATTGTAACCACTACTTCATCTAAAATTTCATTTTCAGGATTTCTAATTGTACCAAAATGAACAGTATGCGTTTTTTGTTCTAAAAGATTTTTTCCCTTAAAAAAAGCCTGTGTGTGCAAAATAGCATCTTTTCCAGAAAGACGAACAAGCGCAATAGCACCACGTCCAGCAGGTGTAGAAAGAGCTATGATGGTATCAGAAAAATCAATAAATTTCATAGTTGGAGTGTCAGATTAGTAATGTTGGATTGGTAATTTTTATGCTTGGAATGTGAGATAAGGAACACAAAAAAGAAAAAAACTATTTTGTGTTCTAATATTTATCTCATTCTTAATTAACGTGAACTCAGTATTATTTTTCTTTGTAGTCTATGCTTTAGCGAGCGAAATCCTAATCTTTATGTTAGGAGGTACGACAACTATTTGCCTAAAGTATTCACCACATCTACTCACACGCTAAAACGATATTGCTTTAATTACTAGCTGCTTTTAAAATATCAATTACGATTGGTTTTAGTCCACTTCTAAGAAATTCGATGGCTACTACCATTACGATAAGTCCCATCAAACGCATCAAAATTTTGTTTCCTGTTTCTCCCAACATCTTAGAAATTTTGGACGAAGCCCAAAGTGTAAAGAATGTAATCAAACAGATAACAAACATAACACCTATTAATACAGCTTTTTTGTCAAACGTTTCGGCATCTTGCATCATAACAATAGAGTTTGTAATTGCACCTGGTCCACAAATCATTGGAATAGCAAGTGGTGTAATAGAAATATCTGTAACATAACTTTTGACAGATTCTTCAGCTATTTTGGTACGAATAAGGCGTGCTTGAAGCATATCATATCCCATCATAAAAAATATAATACCTCCTACAACACGAAAAGCATCAGCCGAAATACCAAAAAACTCAAAGAGCAATTGCCCTGAAAAAGCAAAAGCAACCATCGTAAAAAAAGCTGTAATGAGAGCTTTACGTGCCGTTGTTGTACGGTCGGCATCACTCAAATCGGCTGTCATTGTCATAAAAACAGGCATTACTCCCAAAGGATTAATGATAGTGAAGTAGGTTGTAAAACATACCAGTCCAAATTTTATTAACTCGTCCATTTCTAATTTATTTTTTGAATAAAAATATTTTTTTGTTTATGTATTTTTTAAAGGACGCAAAATTACAAAGAACAAATGAGAATGCGAACCTTTGTATAAAAACTTATCTTTAACAAAAGATAAACTGATTTTTTTTACTTATTTTGATTAAATATGCAAAGGTATTGCAATTAATATTTGGTTTTTAAATAAAAAGTATTAAATTGTGAATAACTTATCAAAATAGAAACTTAATGTTTAACAAAACGATTCCTAATTTATTCTAAAAAGAGTAGTGTTATTTTCTACATCTGATGATAATTATACTAACAATTACATTTATCAGAAAGTAAAAAAAGAATAAATAAAGTAACTGTTCTTTTGATTTGTTGAAAATCTATTATCTAATTCTCCTATATTTCGGTAGAATATGCACGACAATTTTCAGATTACTAAATACTACAACGAATTTAATAAAAATGGTATTACTGCTGTTTTTCAAGGTGCTTTATCGCAATCTGTTTTATCAGAAATTGCAGAGAGTCTAAAAGAAAAAATTTCGGGTAGAGAGCCTATAAAAAATAAAGTGTTTGCTATTTTTATAGAATTAGCTCAAAATATTTATCATCATTCGGCAGATAAAAAGCACTTTCACACCACAGATTCTTATATTGGAGTGGGTATAGTAGCAATTCGTGATTTGCCTGATTCTTACTCTCTTAGTGCAGGAAATATAGTAAAAAAACACCAACGAGAAGCATTAGAAGAACGTTGTAATTATATTAATGGGTTGGACAAACAGCATCTAACTGAATATTATAGACAAGAGCGAAAAAATGCGAAAGGGCGAACTAGCACAGGAGCTCATGTTGGTTTGATAGATATGGTAAGGCGTTCTGGTAATCCTTTGAAAATACATTTTGATTCTATTTCTGAAAACCTAAGTTTTTTTTCAATTACAGTAACTGTGAATAAAAATTGGCAACCTCTAACTACAAAAATAAAAACAAATCAAACTGTTTAAGAATATTTTAGTGCAAAATATTTTCTTAAATAACGAGCATTAATATAACAATTTAGAAAAGCATTAGCTATCAAAATTATAGTCAAGATTATGGAGAATTTTTTTTTTCAAGGGCAAAAATTTACCCCTACCATTAATTTTAATGGCGAAACAGGGATTTTGAGTATTGAAGGGCAGTCTTATCCTGAACACGCAGAAGAAATATTTGCGCCTGTTTTGGGTTGGGTACAACGTTATTTAGATACTCCTAACAGAACCATTGTACTTAATTTTCATCTTTCGTATTTTAATACAGCTACTTCAAGACGTTTTCAAGACCTTTTAGAAATATTAGAGGCTTATGCAAAAGAAAAGGGTGGAAAAGTAACCATAAATTGGTATTATAGAGAAGATGACTATGATATGTTAGAAAATGGAGAAGATTATATAGAATCTATTGACTTGAATATTAATTTGGTTTCGGTAAAACATTCGGAGGAATAATTTTCTAAACTGAAATATACATCATAAAATCAACGCTTTCAGTTGGTTTTTTTTATTGATGTTATTTTATATCTTGAATATTAATTACTGTATCCTCTTCATTAAGGATAGAGTCTAACATTTTTTGCATTGTTAAAGATTCCTGTGCTAAAATATTTGAGTGTGGTATAGGAGGATTTTGAGGAATAAACAGAGTGTATTTTTTTTCTTGTCTTAATTCTTTTTTGTTAAGAGTAAGTTTATTTCTCAAAAGCCAAGGGTTGTGATATTTTAATGTTCTATAACTCATTCCATATTTGGCAGCAAGAGCAGCAATATCATTTATGGTACTATCAATTATTATTTTTCTATATTTTATAGGAGCATAGCGCAATTCTTTAGGAATCATAAAACCATATTTTTCGGGGTTTTGCATAATTTCTTTGAAGGCTAAGGCACGATAAATATAGCGAGCTGTTTCGGTATTCAAAGCAACATCATAATAAGAAATAGCATTTTGGTTGCGAAGTGCTGAGTTCATTCCTCCCATTCCACGATTATATGATGCAGCAACAAGTGTCCAGTTACCAAATTTTTTGTAAGAGCGTTTTAGGTATTTACAGGCAGCACGAGTTGCTTTTTCAATATGAAAACGCTCATCTACTTCTTTAGATATTTCTAAGTTAAACTCTTTTGCTGTTTCGTTCATAAATTGCCAATATCCATCTGCACCAGCATAAGAACGTACATTTTCAAGCCCACTTTCTATAACAGCAATATACTTCATATCATCAGGAATACCTTCTTCTTTTAATATTTTTTCAATAATTGGAAAGAATTTTTCCGAACGTTTGATAATCAGACTGGTAGAAGAATGACGAAAAACATTGATGTAGAGTTCTTTATCAAAACTTTCTTTTACTTCTTTATCATACAAAGGAACTTTTTCGCCACAAAAATCAAACGTAGTAGGTACACGGACAAGTACATTATGGTAGCCTTCTGGCAAAGTCGTAATTTCACTTTTTAAAGTCTGTGTAAATTTATCTATCAAAATATAACCTAATAAAAAAGCCACAGCAAGTAAAAGTAAACCCGTTTTAAGACGATTGCTCATATAAAGAAGAAATAGAAATGCAAGTAAATAAGTTTGTAGCGTAAAAAAGAAAATCGTTTTTACGTTTTATTAAAAAATCACCATACTACTAGACATTTTCTAAAATTAAAGAATTGGTTTTACTAATTTTGTTTCAAAAATAGTAAGGAGTTGTAACTTCTCCCCTCCTTTGAAGGGGCTGGGAGAGGTCAAAAATCAAAATATCTAGCAGTATGAAAAATCACTTATTCAAAAGTAGCAAACTAAATTCAATACTAAAAGCAATAAGAATTTTTTTTGTAAAAAAAAATAGCAAATAGCTAAAAATCTACTTTGGTAAAATATTTTTTTACACAAAAAATAGCCTTCAAATCATCTAAATAATGACTCAAAGACTATTTTAATTATTGATTATTAAAAAATATTTTTTTTGCGAAAATTATCTATTTCTATATTTTTCTTTAGAGATTTTATTTTTAGCTTTTCTTTCTTTGGATTCACGTTTTTTTCTTGCTCTTACTTTCCAAGGTGCATCAATTTGCCAATCGCCAGCCATAATACAACCATAAGGCAAAATCTTGTCTTTTACTTCTCCAAGCCCAAACTCTTTCATTTGGTCTTGAACATTTTGCGCATTTTTGTAGGCTGAGGGCAATTCTGAAATATCAATATGACCAGAGAAAAAACGAATATCTAAGCCATTTGTTTCTTCTGCAAAAATTTCTTCTTTTGTTTTGTTGCCTTTACTCTTTTTATGTTGTGTACGACTGACATCTCTGCCTGCCCCATGTGGCGCAAAACCAAGATTCGAATTGGTAGTTTTTCCCTTTACAATTAAAATAGGCTCACTCATATTTAAAGGAATCAGACGCAAACCATCTTTCGAATCTGGAACAAATTTATCATCTAAAGGTGTTGCTCCTTTTGCATGAAAAAACAAATCATCTTCTTTAAAAACAAAATTATGTTCGTTCCAAAACTGGTCTAATGTTTCTACCTTCAACCTCCTTTGTGTAGTATCATGAAGAATTTTATGATTTAGTTTCGTCCATTCTCTAATAATTTGAAGAGCCTCCCAGTATTGTTTTCCTTCTTCAGTATCAAAAGGAATCCAAGCATTTTTGGCAAGTGTTTTTGGAGAAATATCCTTTCTAAAAACCTCTGCCAGCTTCATTCCTCTACTATACAAATTTGCTCCAAAACCACGACTTCCATGATGTGTAACAAGCATAGTTTCGCCTGTTTGCTCCGAACGTCCAACATATAAAAAATGATTTCCATCACCTTGAGTTCCCAAGTGTGTACGAGCCAAACTCAAACTTCTTTCAGAGTTTAGAAAAGAGTTAGATTTGATTTTATCTTCCAAATCTCTAGGCAAATCAAACAAATCTTTTCTACCTCCACCTCCAAAATGTGTAAGAGAATGTGCTTTATCTAATACTTTCTTAGGGTCAATCTGCCCTAAATTAGTCATCATAACCGAACAGCAAATATCAGCACTGTGCATAGCTGGGTGAATTGCATTTTTTGCTACAGCAATTCCACCCACAGGAATTTGCCCTATTCCACCCGTTGGGCAAGCATCTGGCATTACTGCTCCCTCTACCAAAGTAGGTGTTTTCATAAGCTCTTCCATTGTTTTATGAATTTGCTCTACATTGATAATTTCTAATTCTGATTCTGCACGAATATTTTTGTGGTAATCAAGCGCAACTGAATAAGGCTCAATTATAGTTGGACATATTGATTCTAAATAATTCAATAAATTATCTCCTTCAAGCTGATATTTATTGGCATATTCAATCGCATCTTTAAACCATTTGTTGGGTTTAAACCCCAAATTAATAAGTGTTTGTCCTGTAATCATATTATTCTTTTTTTGTCTTGATGATTTTATAGGGCTATTAACCAAAGAAAAAGTAAATTGGTTCATTGATAAAAAACAAGAATAATTAAAAATGCAGCTTTAATGGTAAGAATTGTTCAAAAGAAAGGTTAGGGTTTATTTCTACACGATTATTAGAGCAAGTACCCAAACAGATATAAAAATAAGATAGAAAGTAGAAAACTAAACTGTCAAGAAATCTTTGAGGTGTCAGACAGATTGTTCGATAGCATAAATAATTTACTCAATTACTTATATATATAAGAGCAGTATCAAACTTAGACTTTTCTAGGCAAAAGTAAAAAAAAGATTTAATTGAATTTTATAGATTTGGCTAGTCTGTATAGAATAATAATTATTCTCTGAAATAATAAATTTTATTTTTTTACTCAAAAACTCTATAATCATCTATTAATCAAAATGTTAGTTTGTGTTAAAAATGAGGCAAACAATTT
>CAKZOK010000135.1 GCA_937136415.1 uncultured Cytophagales bacterium
CCACAATGCCCTTGTTGGTGTTTTAGCGAAGCGACACCAACAACCAAATAACTTATCATACTTTTTACAACACCACTATAATTTTTTATACTGGTTCAAGTATCGACGCTTGAACCAGTAATAAAAAAATTAAACCATATATTCCCAAGCACTTTTGTAGGCTTCAATCATTTCGGCATAATCCAAAAAATCTTTATAAAATTCATCAGAACCCAAAGTAGCCGAATCTCCAAAAACAACCAAGCGTTTTTTGGCTCGTGTAATGGCTACATTAAATCTACGTAAATCTTTCAAAAAACCAATCTCGCCTTTTTCATTCGAACGAACCAAAGAAATATACATCACTTCTCGTTCCTGTCCTTGAAAACCATCGACAGTATGAATCGTAATTTGATTGGAATAATTAGTCAAAAGTTCATTTTCACGAATCAAATCACGCAACAAATAAACCTGTGCTTTGTAAGTAGAAAGAACACCCACAGAAAAATTATCAATAAATTCTTTTGGATTTTCAATTTCTTTATTTTCTATTTTTTGTAAAATCTCTTCAAATAATCCTTGCAAATGATTTACTACTAGCTTTGCTTCTTCTGGATTATAACGGCTTAGAGTTTCCTCATTTTGCATCTCTGAAAAGCCACAACCTGCTGTATCTACAAACTCTACGGGCGCAAGATTTTGATACAAAACATGATTTTTATTAGCTTCAAAAGCCTTTAAATTTCCCTTATAAAATTTTTGATTCGAAAACTCCATAATTTGCTCATTCATACGATACTGGACGCTCAACATTTGTGCAGTTTGTGGGTGTTTTTTAATTATTTTCTCAAAAAGCGTGTTTTCCAAACCTGCTTTTGCAGCCTCAAAAGATTTTATGGTAGGTGGTAATTGTTGGTGGTCACCTGCCATAATTACTCGGTTTGCTTTCAGAATCGGAATCCATGTAGAGCCTTCCAAAGCCTGTGCTGCTTCATCGATAAAAAGAGTAGAAAAAGTACGGTGCTTGAGATTGTAACCTGCCGAACCTGCCAGCGTACAGGTCAGAACTTGCGATTTTTCTAAGATATGTTTTGAAATATATTCTTCTAATTTTAGTGCATCTTGTTTTAATCTTTTTGCATCACGGAGCATGTGTTGGCGTTCGCTTCGTTCTTGTTTTCCAAAATTTCGCTTAAATTTCAATGCCTTTTTTCGCATCTGTTCAGATTGTCTTAATAGCTTTTTATAGTATTTATAATCTGGATGATTTTCTATTTTTCCATCTAAAGTAAGGTGTTCTAGCGTATCACTTACTCGTGCAGGGTGTCCTAATCGTGTTACTTTTACGGCTTTTGTATTTAATTTTTCGGTCAGCCAATCAACAGCCGTATTGCTTGGAGCGCAAACCAAAACTTGTCTTTCTGTCTTTAGTGTTTCGATAATTGCAGCTACCAAAGTTGTTGTTTTTCCAGTTCCGGGAGGTCCATGAATGATAGCTATATCTTCGGCTTGTACAATTTTCTGAACGGCGTTTTTTTGAGATTCATTCAAGTTATCAAAATCATACTCATTTTTTTCTAATTCTATTTTTGGATTAAAAATGGGTTCTTTTTCTCCTAAAAAAATTTCTCTAAAATCTGCCAAACGGTCATTTTTAGCTTCTTTTACCTTTTCTACTGTATAATTCATTTCACGATAAGTAGAATCATCAAAGGCCAAATAAATCCCAATGCTATTACTTTGTTTTTCCAAGAAGTTTGGCAGTTCTTCATTATTTAATGCAATACGCATTTTATTATTTTCTACTTTACTGATTACTCCGTTTGTTTTTTCGCCTTCTATGCCGTTTTTCTGTTCGAAAACAGTAACTATACTGCCCACATTTAACTGGTGTGGCTGCCCTTTGTCGTTTGTTCTTTCAATATCAATATTCCATCTTCCCCCTATTCCTACAAACTCATCATTTATTCCGATAGGAAACCAACAAAGTCCGTCTTTTCGGCGTTTGGCAAGTGGTGCTTGTATTATTTTGAGTTGATATTGTGTTGAATCTTCCTGTTTTTCGATACGTAATAATTCTTGAAGGCGTGTAAGTTGTTGCTCTGAATTTTTCATAATTGATTAAAATCAATAGCTTTTTTGTAAAAAAAGAATATAGATTTGAATTGATTTGGCTTATTTTTTTGTTTTACTTAAAAATTTTATACAAAATGACTTTAAAGTTATATAAAAATCAAGAAACAGAATCATAAAATTTATATTACCCAAAACAGTTTTATGTATCTAAATACCCTATTTTTGCGTATTTTTATTAGGACAAACAGTAAAAAGAAAGTATATTTGAACTAACAAATATAGAACAAATGATATAGAAAATCTTGATATAATCAATAATTTAATTTTATTAGCCTGAAATGCAATCAGTTATACTATTTTTTTAAAAAAATCTATCTCTTGTCATTTACTATCCTTATAATTAATTACACAAAATAGCACTACGTGGAAAATCCATTTTCATCAACCCCAGACCAAACTCCTTCAACTTATTATCTTCAACTAACGGCTGCTTTTGTTCGTGGAGAATTAGGCTCATCTTCTGCTACACAAACTTACTTCAAAAAACCATTAGAAGACTTAATTAATGAAGAAAATAAAGAACTCGTCAAATTAGGAGAAGAAAAAAAACTTGAACTAAATTTTCTAAAAAAACAAAATGCAGCTCCTTATTTAGACAAACTTTTTGGTATTTTGCGTGGTGTTCAGCCTGACCAAGTACTTAATTTAGAAAAAAAACAAACTGATTTTGTTTGGCAATTAGTTGATGAATTTCATTATCTGCCCACTATTGCGCTTTCTATGGATAAAAAACAAGTGGAAAGAATCCGAAGCTTACACAAAGGAGGTTTTACTACACTTTCGACAAAAGAAAACTTACCTTTTCCAAAACTTCAAGGCTATCCTAGTAATCAATTTGATGTTGTTACGAGTACAGATGGCTTCGAAACTGAAAAAGAATTAATGGAGGCTTTGCCCGAATTGGCTCGTGTTACCAAGCGTTTTATTATTCTTACTTTTTCAGAAAAATTTAATCAAAAAATGATTCGTGATTATTTGGAATCTCAAAATATATTACAATTTCGTATCGAAAAACCAGAGAAATATTGTATTCTTATTGGTAGGAAATAATTTTTAATTAAATAATTTTATAACATGTTTAAAATACATAAATTTTATTTATTTATTTTTATTGGAATAATTACAATGATTTTTTCTTGTACTGATTCTAAAAATAAAGAAACAACAGAATCAAACACTCAAACAAACGAACAAAAATATAATTGGACAGACTGCCAAAACTGTGGAATGCCCACCAATGATTTTCCAAATTGGCAAGTAATGCTAAAGACAAACTCTAAAAATTTGGCTTTTTGTGCGCCTCGTTGTATGTTTATTCATTTGGCTGATTCTTCGAATAATATAGCTACTTCTATTGAAAAAATAGACGTTACAGATTATTATACTACTCAAAAAATAAATGGAGAAACTGCTTTTTATGTAACAGGAAGCAACAAAACAAGTTTGATGGGAAAAGATTTTATTCCTTTTTCTACCAAAGAAGATGCTCAAAATTTTAAGCAAGAACACAATGGAAAAAAAATATATTCTTTTGAGCAAATTGATACAGGAGTTGTTATTTCAGAATTAAAATAGATTAGTTTTCCAGTTTGTCATACGTTTTGTTTTTCTTAGCAAAATACTGCCAAACGATGCTTTTAGAATAGACCATCGAAGGAAGTTTGAGTTTGCCAAATTTTTGTTGATTTGCCTTTCTTTTTTTAAGAATTGAGGTCAGATTTGCATACATATAAAAATGAGCTTTCAAGATAGCTAGTGTAAATTTTGGTTTTCCATCTAAAAAAAATTTTATTCCTGCTATTCCGTCCAAAAGCATTCTAAAATAAATCTTAAAAAACAGATTTTTTGAAGGCAAGTTTTTGAGTAGTAATGTTAATCCATTTCTAAAATTAAGATATGTTTTTCGTTCACTCATTGGGTTGAGAGTTCCTCCTCCCAAATGAAAAACAATACTTTCAGGGCAGTAAACAATTTTTTTTCCTGTATGATGGATTCTCCAACACAAATCAATCTCTTCCATGTGAGCAAAAAAATCTTTGTCCAAGCCTCCTAGTTTGTGATACACTTCTACACGAATTGCCATGGCTGCTCCTGTTGCCCAAAAAATAGGGATTTGGTTATTATATTGATTTTTATCTTCTTCTAAGGTATCAAAAATTCTTCCTCTACAAAAAGGGTAACCCAAATAATCAATCATTCCACCTGCTGCTCCTGCGTGTTCAAAGAGGTGTTTTTGAGCATGCATTCTTATTTTTGGCTGAATGGCTGAAATATTTTTTTCAGTATCTTTTTCAAAAATTTCTATAATAGGATTGAGCCAATTTTGAGTAACTTCTACATCAGAATTTAATAAAATGTAATAATCAAATTGTTTTTCTTTTTTTATAATTTCTAAAGTTTGATTATATCCTTCTGCAAACCCGTGATTTTGAGTAAGTTCAATTCTTCTTATTTGTGGATAATTTTGTTTCAAATAATGAATAGAATTATCAATAGAAGCATTGTCAGCAATGATTATTTCTGTAAAATCATTATTACTATGTTTGATAACAGAAGGTAAAAAAACAGGAAATAATTTTTCTCCGTTATAATTGAGAATAACAACAGCTATTTTTGAGTTCATTTCTTTGGGGATTGAGATTTGGGGCATAGGACATGGTAAATTACTCGCTCTCTATTTCCTTGTTCTATGTTCCTCCTTGTATTTATAGACAAAGTTAGGCGTTTTTAATGGAATAATTCCCTCTTGGTAATTTTGATTTGTATCTATATAATTTGTCATTTTATTTTGTTCTTCTATAGAATTATCAGCCATTTCTTTTCGGAAAGAAAATGCCATAAATGCACCTACAATTCCACCAATAAGATGGGATTCCCACGAAATATTCTCTGAAATTGTCTTTTCTGATGGAAAAATTGTTTCTAACATTCCTGCATAAACAAACATAATAGTAAAACTAATCAAGAGTGAACGCCTATCTCTTCGAAAAATTCCACTAAAAAATAAAAAACTAGCCAGCGAATAAATCCAACCACTTGCTCCAATATGATAGGCAGAACGAGCAAAAAGCCAAACTCCTACTCCTGTAAAGAAAAAATTTATCCATAAAATCTTTTCAGAAAGTGCAGGATAAAGCACAAAAAGCCCACTTCCAAGCATAATAAATGCCACTGTATTCGAACCTAAATGCAGCCAATCTCCATGCAGCCATGCGCTCAAAAAAATACCAATTATTCCCTCTTTACTTCTAGGATAACCAACCCAATGCGACCAATCTTGTTCCCACATCCATTCTGTCAAGGAAATAACCCAAAAAACAGAAGCAATAAGCAAAATATATCGGACTGATTGGGCAATAGTTTGTGATTCTTTATTCAAAATATTGGTGGTGTTGTAAAAAGTATGATAAGTTATTTGGTTGTTGGTGTCGCTTCGCTAAAACACCAACAACGGCATTGAAGGTATGATGTCCTAGTTTATTGATATTGCCTTAGGAATAAGAATTAAATAAATTGAAATTGTTTAAACTTTTAAATTGTGTATTCAGTTTTCCAGAGCTGAATAAAAAGGCTTTTGAAAAAATCTAAAAATTCATTTTTGAGGATTTAATTTGATTAAGACTATCCAAAATTACAAATTTATTTTTATATAAAATTTTTTAAAACTTCCAAAAATATAGAAAGCAAAACAGAATCTGTTTTGCTTTCTATATAAATTTTATTCTATTTTTTTGGATTTAATTTTTAATTTGTTTCTACAAAATTAGTATCCAACTGCTTTCCTTTTGGATATTTGATGGTATATTCTAATTTGAATTTTTTAGCATCAGAAGCCGAAATTTCTGTATTCCAAATTACTTGCCCTGTTCTGTTGTTTAGTTCTGCCCCACTTAGGTTTTCACTTTCTACTTCAATTCGGCTATCCATAGAAAGAGGAATTTGGTCAATTACTTTTACACTTACTTTCTTACTCAAATTATTTTTAATTACAATTTCAAAGGCTTTTGATTCTCTTACATTTGAGCCTATCAATTTTCGTTTGTTTTTGTCTTTTAAAGTAATTCTTTCGGCTACAATTCGGCTATCTTTTCCTAGAGAAACAGCTAAAGTATCTCCTGAATTTTGTGTATCAAGGTATGTTTTTCCTACAAATTTATTTTCAAGATAAATATTTACCTCTCCCGAAACAAGCTGATGTTGTTGCCAGTCTGATAGATTTGCCATCAAATATCCGTCTTTGCATTTTCCTGCAAAAACTGTGTATTGATAATCTGTTTCTACTTCTACTTGCGAAACTTCAACGAGCTGTTTTCGTCCATCAGAAAGAATTGTATAAGGCAAACTAATTTCAAATTCGGAAGCCAAAGCCGTTTCTTTT
The DNA here is from genome assembly GCA_937136415.1 of uncultured Cytophagales bacterium. Classification (GTDB taxonomy): domain Bacteria; phylum Bacteroidota; class Bacteroidia; order Cytophagales; family Bernardetiaceae; genus Bernardetia. Next base: position 6,494 of record CAKZOK010000135.1, read on the forward strand.
GTAGTAGTATAGTCTGCAATAGATGCTGCTTGTTCTTCTACATCACCATATCCACCACCATCACCCCAAGCAGCATCGTCATATTCGTCGTTTACTTTGGCTGCCTGAACAATTTTTTCATTATATTTTCTTTTTTTGGTAGGGCTATAAATTTTCAAATGCTGTGCATAAAATTCAGGTGTTTGAGTACTTTGGGTTGGGTCTGCAGTTGATAAAGTCAAGTTTATATCTTTCCAATCAATTCCTGTCGTTTGGCGTACATGCGCTCTGTACGAGATTTCCATTGGCTTACCCACTTCTTTAGCTCTCAAATCATAAATTGGATTCCAAGAAATATTTGTAACCAAATACTGTAATGTAAACTCTACATTTATGGCTGATTTGGCTTCCAGACTAACAATTACCTCCCCAGAAGGAACATCAACAGCCAAATCAAAACTTGAATTTGTGCTTTTGTTTAGCATACGGGACAAATCTCTTTGCAGACGATTGATAAGTAATTTATTTTCAGCCTGTTGTTTATTTGTTTTTCTAATTTCTTTACGAACTGTTGAAATTCTTTTTCTAACAAAATCAGCCATTGCAGCTAATTCTGCTGGTGTCAGTGGGCGTGTTTGACTGCTTATTTTTTGATTACTGACTAATAATCTTTCTTCATTCTGTAATATTTGTAGATTATCAGCGAGTTCTTTTTTAGTTAGTCTTGCCTCTTGCAATGAATCTCTAATTTTTTCAGAAATTTTCCATGCCTGTGGATTTCTTCGGCTTGTCACTGTGGGTTGAACCGAAAAAATAATTACTTGATTTGAATTTGCAGAAAGCTGAAAGCTATTTTCGATAAGTTTGGGTGAGAGCCCTGTAAAGATAATTTCGTTTTTTCCTGCTTTTAGGTTTGCTTTTGTGGTACGTGTAATTTGCGCTCTTGTTCTGAAGGCTGTTACTGATTCTATTTTACTGCTTATAGATTGAGAGTTTTGAGCAAATAGAGAATTTATTTCTAGGTTGAGAAAATAAATTGATGTAATTAAAATTAGAGATAGAAATAATTTGAAATTTTTCATAAGAAAGTAGTAGTTTAATTTAATTGATAAAATAAAAAATGGCATAAAACCAACTTTGTGATTTTATACCTTAGATGACAACTTTCATTTTATTCCATAATAAAAGTTTAATTTTTTTTTATTATCTACCAAGAGAAAAACTTTAGCAACTCTTTTATTTTTATATAATTAGCATTAATCTGGGTAAAAATTCTCTTTATATACGAAAAATTGTTACTTTGTAACTTATTTTAGTTAAAATGTTGAGATTCATCAATTTGATTCAATTTCACTATCTTATTATCTTTAATTTTACTTAAAAAACTAACAAAATGAGAAAATTCTCTCTACTATCCACCTCATTTATTGGGGTGGTTCTGCTCTTGCTGATTGGCATGAGTGGACACTTTGTTTGGAAAGAAATTTCCAGCACTGATGATGAACAGCTAATTTCTAAAAGCTCTTCTTTTGATGTTTCACAGCTCAAAGGGAAAGAGAAATATGCTCATTATCAAGCTTTATATAATAAGTATAGAGGCTGGTCAAAAAAAGACTTAAAGAAAATTGCGAAACAGGATCGTCCTGATTTAGCAATGCTTCAAGACTTTTTGCGTACAGCAGACCCAAATACAGGAGATATTCCTGAAAACGCAGTTGTAAAAGCAAATAAGCTTACAGATTTGCGAGTAGGGAATATGATAGCAGATAGAGCTATCACGGGTGTAAACTGGACAGAACGTGGACCTAATGATGTAGGTGGACGTACTCGTGCACTTATGTATGACCCAAATGATGCTACCAATAAAAAAGTTTGGGCTGGTGGTGTTGGTGGTGGACTTTGGTACACTAATGACATTACAGTAGCTAATCCTACTTGGGTAGCTGTTGATAATTTTTGGGAAAATATAGCTATTTCATCTATTGCCTATGACCCTTCTAATACACAAACTATGTATGTAGCCACTGGTGAAGGTTGGCTTAATGGAGGTGCTCAACGCAGTGGTGGAATTTGGAAAACAACCAATGGAGGTACTACTTGGGCTAGGCTACCTTCTTCTACTTTAGCAGTAACTGGTGAGTTTGCTTATCTACAAAAAATTGTAGTTACTCCTACTGGTAGAGTACTTGTTTCTTGTCGTAATGGTGCTGGTGGTGGTATATATTCTTCTACTAATGGAGGAGCTACTTGGGTAGAAGTGCTTAATGGTGAAGGAGGAGCAGATATAGAAGTTGCTGCTAATGGAGATGTATATGCTTCTATTAATTTCCTAACACAATATGGGTTTGCTACAGGAGAATTGCACAAATCAACTACTGATGGTGCTACTTGGAATCAAGTAACATCATTAAATGCTCCTGCTAATAGCTCAAGGATAGAAATTGCTTCTGCACCTTCTAACTCACAAATTGTATATGCAGTAGGTAGTGATGGTCGCAATATTGCTTTTTTCAAGAAAAGTACTAATGGTGGTACTTCTTGGACAAGTGTAACTGTTCCTAAATATCTTAATCAAAACTGTAGTGTTAGTACAACAGATTTCACTCGTGGACAATCTTGGTATGACTTAATATTAAAAGTTAATCCGACTGATTCTGATCATGTTGTTGTGGGTGGTATTGATGTACATCGTACAACAAATGGAGGAACTTCTTGGTCTTCTATTTCATACTGGACTCGTGGATGTGGACAATATGTTCATGCTGACATTCATGAATTTGCTTATAACCCTGGTAATTCTGATGAAATGTTAGTAGGCAGTGATGGAGGTATTTCTTATAGTTCAAATATTCGTGGTGGTACTCCTGCCTTTAGTGATAAAAATTCTGGATACAATGTAACACAGTTTTATGCTGTTGCTATGAACCCTAATGATGGTTCAAACTATTTCCTAGCTGGAGCACAAGATAATGGAACTCGTAAACTTACCTCAGCAGGTATTGGAGGAAGTACACAGCCAACAGGGGGAGATGGTGCATTTTGTTTTATTGACCAAGACAATCCTAATATTCAGATTACTTCATATGTATTTAATTCTTTCTATAAATCTACTAATGGGGGAGCTACTTTTTCAGCTTTAGGAAGTCAAGACCAAAATAGTGGTGAATTTATTAACCCAGCAGATTATCATGATGCTTTAGATTTACTTTATTCTTCTTCAAAAGGAAGTCGTGATGTAGCTAGATGGACTGTACCAGCAGGTAATCGTTCAAATTTTGATGTAACAGGTATGGCAGGAGATGTTACACACCTAAAAGCTTCTCCTTTTTCTGCAGCTTCTACAACTCTTTATCTTGGAACTAGTAGTGGTGAGGTGGTACGAGTTACTAATGCCAATACAACAGGAACAAGCAAAGCAGGAACAGTATTATCAAATGCTACTATGCAAGGACAAGGTTCTGTTTCTTCTATTGAGTTTGGGGCGACTGTAAATCAAATTGTTGTTACTTATTCTAATTATGGCGCACAAAATGTCTGGTACACAACAAATGGAGGTGGTACTTGGACAAGTAAAGATAATGGTCATGGTTTGCCAAATATGCCAGTACGTTGGGCAATGTTTAATCCTAATGCAGGAAGTACTAATGAAGTGCTTATCGCAACTGAAACAGGTGTTTGGAGTACTGATGATATTACAGCAAGTGCTGCTGGAGATTTTTGGGAACTAACAAGTACAGGGTTAGCAAACGTACGTTGTGATATGTTTCAAATTCGTAGTTCAGATAATTTGGTTGCAGTAGCAACACATGGTAGAGGAGTATTTACTACAAATGCTTTTTCTCCTGCAAGTGCTAATTTTGCAAGTAACACAGCAATTACTTATGTTAATAAAAATGTTACTTTTACAGATTTATCTGCAGGTGCAAACTCTTGGGCTTGGAACTTTGGAGCAGGTGCAAACACAGCAACAGCAAATACAGTAGGACCACACGTAGTTTCTTATTCTACACCTGGTGTAAAAACAATTACATTAAATATCAATGGTGGAGGTGGTGTTCTGACAACTACTAGAACAATTACTGTATTACCTAACAGAGCTACTCCTTACACTCTAACAGATGGAGGTAATTTTGAAGTAAATCTAACAGATTTTGCAGCTGAAAATGTGGGTGGTACTACAAACTGGCAACGTGGAAATTCTGCTGTAGCAGGAAAGAATGGTGTCGTTAGTGGTTCAAACGCTTGGGTTACTGGACTTGTTGGTGACTATGTAGCTAATTCTCACTCAAATCTTTACACGCCAAACTTTAATTTCTCTGCAGGAGGAACTTATACATTATCTTTTCAAACCAAACATAACTATGAAGATGATTGGGACGGAATGATAGTAGAATACTCTACAAACAAAGGAGATTCTTGGACAAAATTAGGAGCTGGTGTTGCAGGTAATGCTTGGTACAATTCTATAACTGAAAATGGTGCTGTTTTTGGTAATGCTGTACCAATTATGTCAGGAATATTTGCCAACTATGCTACCAAAACTCTTAATGTATCTTCTCTAGCTGGAAATACAGATGTAGCCTTTAGAGTTGTATTTATGTCTGATACAAATACAGAAGAAGCAGGAGGCGCAATAGATGATTTTGTAATTAATTATAGCTCTGTATCAACACCATCTGTAAATCTTTCAGTAAGTGCAAATACAGGCTCAGAAGCTGCCACTACTGTGGTTACAGTTACGGCAACAGCATCTAGTGCTGTTACTGGAGATAAAACGGTAGATTTAGGTGTAACTGGAGTAGGAATTACTGCTGGGGATTATACTCTTTCTAATACAACAATTACTATTCCTAATGGAAGTACAACAGGTTCAGTAACTTTTACTATTGTGGATGATGCACTTGTAGAAGCAACAGAAACTGCAAATCTTGCCATCTCTAACCCTTCTAGTGGAATTGCTTTAGGAACAACTACAACACAGACTATTATTATCACAGATAATGATGATAATGACCTTTGTTCTGGTGCTAGTTCTGTTACTTGTGGAAATTCCTATACTGGAAGCACACTAGGAAAAGGAAATGATACTCCTGCTGAATGTGTTGTATCTAGTGGTACTGGTGGAGGTGTTTGGTATAAACTTACAGGAAATAATTCAAATGTTACTATTTCTACTTGTAACACTGGAACTGATTTTGATACTCAACTACGAGTTTATTCAGGTTCTTGTGCAGGGCTTACTTGTGTTACAGGTAATGATGATGATAGTAGTTGTGGATTAAGCTCTACAGTAAATTTTGATGCATTTGTGGGAACAGATTACTATATTTTGGTACATGGATTCTCTACAAGTGAAGGTAACTACGAAATGAGCGTAAACTGTACTCCTTTGTCTACAGTAAACCTTTCAGTAAGCGCAAATGTAGGTTCAGAAGCTGCTGCTACTGTTGTTACAGTTACAGCAACAACATCTAGTGCTGTTACTGGAGGAGATAAAACAGTAGATTTGGGTGTAGCTGGAACAGGAATTACTGCTGGAGATTACACACTTTCAAATACAACAATCACGATTCCTAACGGAAATACAACAGGTTCAGTAACTTTCACTGTTGTAGATGATGTACTTATAGAAGGTGCAGAAACTGCAAACCTTACTATTTCTAACCCTTCTAATGGAATTGCTTTAGGAACAACTACAACTCAAGATGTTGTCATTACTGACAATGACAATTATACGATTGCTATTACAGAGTTTAGTGGTAATCCTAGTGGAACTGAAGCAACTAATGAATGGATTGAATTATATAATTATGGTGCAGCACCTGTAGATATTCAAAACTGGAGATTGAAAGATGAAGATAGTGATAATAGTAATATCACAACTTCAAGTTATTCAATTCCTGCTGGTCAGTACTTAATCTTAGCAAAAGACAAAACTACTTTTGAAGCACAATGGTTAGCTGGAGCTGCTAACTCTCAAGTTATTCAAGTAGCTATGACATTGGCTAATGGTGCTGACGAAATCATTTTAGAAGATAATGCTAATAATACTGTTTGGTCAGTCGCTTATGCTAATGATGATACAGAGGGAAGAGCTACATTCTATAGTGAGAATACATATACAACCAATATTTGGGGAAGCAAAGTTTCTCCAGGGATTTCTAGAAATGGTAATGACAATACAACAGGAACATTAGGTTATGAATCTAATAATAATACAACTGATGTACTTGCACGTACTGCCACAACAGGAGATATTGGTAGCCCATTAAATTTGGCTCTTCCAGAAATCAATGTTCAAGGAAATTCAAATGATATTCTTGATGGTTCTACTACACCTGTTGTTACTAATAATACCGACTTTGGTAATGTTGCAGTAAGTAGAGTAATTACTTATACAATTCAAAATACTGGAAACGCAGACCTTACAGTTTCTTCTATTGTGATAAGTGGTACACACAATGCTGACTTTGTAGTTAGTAATATCACAACTCCTGCTACTATCTCAGCAAGTGGAACAACTACTTTTGATGTTACATTTACACCTGGTACTGTTGGGCTTCGTGAAGCAATCATTACTTTAAATAATAATGATACAAATGAAGCAGTATATGATTTTGCTGTACAAGGAACAGGTATTGTTGCTGGTTCTTCAGAAATCAACTTAGCAGGAAATGATATAAGTATCCCAAGTGGTACAACAACTACAAGTACAACAAATAATACTGACTTAGGGCAAACCTTAGGTGCTGCACTTAGCAAAACATTTGCTGTCCAGAATGTAGGTACAAGTACATTGACTGTTTCTAGTATTACTTCTTCTAACCCATCTTTTGTAGTTTCAAATGCACCAAGTAGTATTATTGTAAACTGGCAGGAATACTTTACTGTTACTTTTTCACCAACTACTTCAGGTGTACAAACTTCTACAATTACCATTAATAGTAATGATAGTGATGAAGGAAGTTATACATTTGTAGTAAAAGGAGAAGGAGTTTGTCCTGTTACACCAACTATTTCAATTTCTGCAAATAATATTGCACCTAATCAAGTAAGCTCTATTCGCATAGAATCCAAATTAGGAGCAACTTACCAACTTCAAGATGTAAGTAATGGCAATGCAAATGTAGGAAATCCTATTCAAGGAACAGGTAACCCTCTTTATTTACAAACTCCACCATTGGCTATTACAACTGATTTTAGAGTTGTTGCAAGTCGTGGTTTAGATTGTGGAGATCAAATTTTAAATACTGTTACTATTACAGTAGTTAATAGTCCTTATGGTTATGAGCAAACTCAAATTAATAACTGTAACCTTAATTCATCTCTTGCTGACATTGATTTAACAATTAATGGTAGTAGTTATCTGTGGAGTAACTCTATAACAACACAAGATATTAATGATGTAATGAATGGTTTATATTCAGTTATCATTGATGGAACAAGCACTATGCCTGTTATTGTAGGAACACCTGTTCAGTGGAAAAATCCAATAAGAGCAACTATATCAGAAGATGGTAGAATTACATCTTCAGGAACATTTGCTTGGGATAATTCAGAGGCTGCTGCTACATCAAAAGCAGTTTTAGAAGCAAATGAAGATGGTGGATTTACTTACTTAATTGAAGACTTAGCTACCATTCCAAATAGTATGATTGGATTATCAACACCTAATTTAATGGCAGCCTACACATCTATCAAAAATAGTTTTTATATTGCTGCTGATGGTAGTTTATTTGTTTATTATGATAATACTCTTTCTCAAGATACTCAAATTGATGTTGCTGTAAATGACCGTTTGACAATGACACGTGTTGGTAATGAA
>CAKZOK010000136.1 GCA_937136415.1 uncultured Cytophagales bacterium
TAATTATATTAATAGAGAGTAATTTTATAAATTTAATTACTTTAAAGTAAAGTATAATTTTTACGATTTCAAGTTAAATTTTTAATAAAATTAGCTTTTTTTTGTATAAATTATTTTATGATTGTATTATAAATAGTATATTGTAATTGTAGAAATATGATTAGCAAGATGTAAAATAATATGCTTTTTCATAGTCTGATTTAGAAAAATTTTTCTACATAAAATGAGATTCATACACCTTACCATAGTTTTCAAAACCTAAAATAGGCTTCCTAATCTGTTCGAAAGCATTTTTTTGGCAGACTAAAACACAAAAAAAGACAGCTAAAACTTAGCTGTCTTTTAAAAAAATTGTTGGTAAATTATATTTTAATTTTCATCAAAATAAAGTTTCTTATTTCCCATTGCTTCTATCCAGCCAGCAGGAAAAATAGCTTGTTCGTTTTGCTCCATATTAGACATAATTTCTTTTACTTTATTTTGAATTTTGCTAGGTAGAATATAAAAAGCATCATCTACTTTTGTATTTCTTTCATCGTCCATAGGGCTGTTTTGATGATGAATCATTATTTTTTCTCCTTTATAATGAATAATAAAATGTATTCTTCCATCATCAAAATTATTCAAACCAAAACTACCATAAGCCAATATTGGGTCAGCTATTCCATCGCCATCATAATCTTCTAAGGCAATATGTTTTGTCCAAAACCAAATTGAACTTTCATATTGATTAGCTCTTAATTGGTCATTTGTTTCAAATATTTTGGTATAATTTCCATTTTTATATTTTATATAAGTTTCCTGAATTTTGTTACTTGCATCTTTTCCATTTTCTGTTTTACTAGGATTTTCAGCCAAAACAATATAGAACTTTCCTTCAGAATCAGAATAAGTATAAACTCTAAAAATAGGATAATGAATACCTAAATTTGCCTTTCGTTCTGTTGTAAAAATTGTTTTTAGTTCTTCTTTTGAAAGCTGTTTATTGGTTGTGATTTGTGCCTCTGAAGTAGAGCAAAAAGAAATAATTCCGAAGAAAAGACAAATATTAAAAAATATTTTTGAAAATAAATTGAAATGAGTCATTTGTGTTTTTTTAAATAAAAAAGTGAATTGAAATTTCGAAACTCTTATTGTAGTAGCTTTTTTTGAATAAAGGTTATCACGGTTAATTTTTATGTGCATTGAGTAGCTTAGAAGTGTGATATACGTACAGCATGGCACTTTTGAAAAGGCAATAACTTTGTTTGTGAGCAAACGAACACACAAAAGACTCATGCAAAAACAACCATGATAATGTTTAATATAAATAACAATTTCTTTGCCATCAAGATTTTATGAGAAGCTATTATTTATAAATTTCTATCTTTGACACTTGTATTAAGTACAATAAGTCTTTTTTTTGTAAAAAAATATTTTAATGAAAGTTACACAAAACGAACAATTATTCTTAAAACATCTTCAAGGAACAATTTCGCCTTATGAGCGAACTATTTTGATGCGTATAATTGAAGAAAATGAAGAAGAAGAAGAGCAAGGAAATATAGAAAATGTAGAGTTATCTACTCAAAAAATATTAGCATGGGAGGAAATTTGGCAAAGAACACAATTAGAAATTCCAACATTTGATTTGAATGAAAATAATGAAATTTTATCTTTTGAAGAAATTGTAAATCAAATTCATCAAAAAATAGGAGGGCAAAATATCGAATCATCAAAACAAAATAAACAAAATCAAAAATCACATAGAGCTATTCCATCGGCAAAAGCCTTATCTGAGCGTAGAGAATATGAAGAATTTGAAGAATCTGAATTTGAGAAACGATTAAAAAAACGAAAGTCTAAAAACTCATGGTTTGCCTTTGCTGTAATGATATTTTTTGCTGTTGGTTTGGGAGTTGGTCTAAATTATCTCAATGAATATATAAATAGTTTGCCCAAAAATTGGACAAACAAAACACTTTCGGATAGTTCTAAAGTGCGTTATACAACAGATTCTCGTTTTGTTTTTCCGACCGAATTTAGAAGCGATAAAAGAGCCGTTCAGCTTGTTGGTTTGGCAGAATTAGAAGTCAAAAAAAATCTAATTTCTTTTACACTTGATGCAGGAAGTTTTAGAATAAAGACAAAAGAAGCCATTTTTGATGTTTCTAGCCAAGATAGTTTGTTTGTCTTTGTCAAGCAAGGAGAAGTTATTGTTTATACCACTTCGGATACATTGGCAAGACTGAAAAAAAATCAATTATTGCGTTATTATCCAAAATTGAAAAAATGGAATATAAAAAAAATGGAGAAGTAAAAAGAATATTTGTTTTAAATATTAGAGTAGATTTTAACTCAGAAGTTGTTTAAGAATGAAACTATCCGTGTTCTGTGACAGACAGAACACGGCTTGGGTTTTTAAACTCAATTCTAAGGAAAATAATCTAGTTTTTGTTGGTATTTTAGCATAGTGACACCAAAAAATACACACACAAAATCAATTCTTAAACAACTTTAAGATTCATATTTGACTCTATAAATAATATTTATTTTTCAGAAGGTTTTTTAGATTCATCTTGGTAGAGAATGATACTTTTTGCATTTTCGATACTGACACTTGGTGCGCCATTGTAAGTAGAAAGTTTTCCTGTAACACAAATTACCTTTCCTTTTAAATATTCATCAGGACTGTAAGGAAAGTTTTTGATATTATTTGCAAAAATAGAAATGCTAAAAACTTGCTTTGGAAAAGCTCTATCCAAATTTATGAAAACATTACCTTTGCTAGATAATTTGGTAGCTACTACTGTTCCACAAACGGTAACATTTTTGCCAGAATTTACATGATGTTTGGCTTGAGTTGTATTAAAATATCTTTTTGGTAAAGACATAGCATCTAATACTTTTGCATTTAATTTTTGATTATCAGGTATAAATTCTTCAGCATTTTTCATTGCCTCTAATTTGTCTTCTATTTTATCATCAAGGTTTGAAAAAACATTTATTTGAGTCAGTTTTTCTATTTCATCAATTGAAGTTGCAAAAGTAATGAGTGGTTCAGAACTCCTTTTATTTGGAAGTAAAAAGGCTATTCCACGATTATTTTTTAAATCAATGGCAATTTTGGCATATTGTTTTGGAATAGTTACCTTATTAATTCCTCGTTCTATTTTTTGTAAACCCGAACTAAGAATAGGAAGCGTAACGACATAAAGAGGGGTTTTGTTTTCTATTACATAGGTTCTCAATGCGTTTTCCAAATTAGCCCAAATTTCTCTATTAAACCCTGCTTTTTGAGGACTCATATTCGAATACAAAAAAGATTCTGAAAGAGCTTTTAATGACCATCTAAAATCAGCAGAGGGAGCTAAATGCCCTCTATCATAACCAAAACCATCATATTTTGAATTTCCATTTCCTAGTGAATTTACCAAAAAGTAATCTTTTTGACTAGCAGAACCTGTACTAACTTTGTCATCTTCTCTAAAGTCATTACTTCTTCCAAAGCTAGTCTGGGCAATATCAGGAGTTATGATATGCGTTACCCATCTTGCTTGTTCGTGCTTTTCGGTATAAGCAAGTACCATTGCCGAATGAGTAATAATTTGGTCTTCGAAATCTGATTTTGGCAGCCCAACTATATTCAAATTTTCAATGATTTTTAGGAGTTTTAGGCTGTCTAATTGACTTTTTTTCTCATTTAGATTTTGTTCTAAATGCTCTTGTTCTTGATTGTGAATTGCTATTTGTTCATCCAAACTTTGTGCTTGAATGGTAGAAAAAGTCAGAATGCTGAAAATAAATACAGGAATAAGAAAGAATTTCATATAATTATAAATTAAGGGTTTATAAAATCGAAATATACGAAAAACTATGGTAGAGTTATCTTTTTGTTATCTATATAAATGCTTTTTTATGGCTGTTCAAATCCTAGAGGGTTTGTATGTGAATTTTATTTTTTTATAAGTGAAAAATTGAGGTCAAAAAAACTGTTTAATAATAAAAATTATCAAACAGTTTTTAAATAGTAACCGTCGTTGAGGTTTCGCCTTCAAACGAGGTTTTTATACCTTTTCTTTCAAATCAACTTTAATTTCTAATTCTTCAAGTTGTTTTTCATCAATCGGAGCAGGTGCATCTATCATCAAATCTTTTCCTGCGTTGTTTTTAGGAAAAGCAATAAAATCTCTGATACTTTGCTCTCCACCAAACAAGGCACAAAGACGGTCAAAACCAAGTGCAATTCCACCGTGAGGAGGTGCGCCATATTCGAAAGCGTCCATCAAGAAACCAAATTGAGCCTTTGCTTCTTCTTCTGAAAAGCCTAAAAATGACAACATTTTTTCTTGCAAAGCTCTATCATAAATACGAATAGAACCTCCACCAATTTCAACGCCATTCAAGACCAAATCATAAGCATCAGCACGAACATCAGCAGGATTTGAATTTAATTTTTCTAAATCTTCTTTTTTAGGAGAAGTAAAAGGGTGGTGCATCGCAAACCAACGGTTTTCTTCTTCGCCCCATTCTAAAAGTGGAAAATCAAGAACCCAAAGAGGTTTGTAATCATCATCTTTTCTAAGCCCAAGTTGGCTACCCATTTCTAGGCGTAGTTCGCTCATTGCTTTTCTTGTCTTGTCTGCATTTCCTGCCAAAACTAAAATCAAATCTCCAGCTTTTGCATCACAACACTCTGCCCATTTTTTCAAATCATCTTGATTGAAAAATTTATCTACCGAAGATTTGAAAGTTCCATCTTCATTACATTTCAAATAAATAAGTCCTGTTGCTCCAATTTGAGGCTTTTTGACAAATTTAGTCAGTGCATCTAATTGTTTGCGAGAATATGAAGCACAACCTGTTGCATTTATTCCCAAAACCAATTCAGCATCATCAAAAACTTTAAAATCTTTTCCTTTTGCAACTTCATTCATTTCCTTAAATGTCATTTCGAAACGAATATCTGGCTTATCGTTGCCATAATTTTTCATCGCCTCATCATAGGTCATTCTAGGAAAATCCTTTTCCATATCAATTCCTTTGAGTTCTTTGAAAAGATATTTCAAAAGCCCTTCAAAATTATTTAGAATGTCTTCTTGAGAAACAAACGACATTTCGCAGTCAATTTGAGTAAACTCTGGCTGACGGTCGGCTCTCAAATCTTCATCTCTAAAACAACGAACAATTTGGAAATATTTGTCATAACCAGCCACCATCAAAATCTGCTTAAATGTTTGTGGACTTTGTGGCAAAGCATAAAACTCGCCTGCGTGCATACGACTAGGAACTACAAAATCTCTTGCGCCTTCTGGAGTAGATTTTATCAAAAATGGCGTTTCGATTTCCATAAAATCTTTTGCATCTAAATATCTACGCATGGCTTGTGCCATTTTGTGGCGAAGCATCATGTTTTTTTGTAGCTTCGAACGGCGCAAATCCAAATAACGATATTTCATACGAAGTTCATCGCCTCCATCTGTATCATCTTCTACCAAAAAAGGAGGAGTTTTTGAGCCATTCAAAATTTCTAAATCTGTAATTTTGAGTTCTACATCTCCTGTTGGAATATCAGGGTTTTTAGAGGTGCGCTCAATCAGTTTTCCTGTTGCTTTGATGACACATTCTCTGCCCATTTTTTCTCTGACAAGCTCCAAAAGTTTTGGGTCTGTGCTATCTTCCTCTAAAAAAAGCTGTGTAATTCCGTATCTATCACGAAGGTCAATCCAAAGTAATTTTCCTTTATCACGAATACGACGCACCCAACCACAAAGGATTATTTCTTGATTTTTTTCTACATCTGAAAGTCTTAGCTCTCCACAAGTATGTGTTCTTAACATAAATCTATTTTTTCATACCTTAAAAGGTATGGTACATTTTTTCACACTCTAAAGAGTATGCTACATTTGTATATTTTGCAAAGATAAAGTTTTTTATTTATTCTTTTAAATCCAAATAGGGTTTTCTTATAAAAAAAGAAAAATCTTGTTTTTGATGATGGCAACACTAGCAATCAATAAAAGACCTAATAATTTTTATAAGAAAACCCTGTAAACTCAAATTAATTTATTACTTCAACTCTAATAGGTTCACTTTTTAATATTAGGTCTGGAAAATTTTCATTTTTTACTTCGCAATAATAAAAAGCAGTTGTGTCCTTTGTAATAGAAGAAAGAACAAGTGTAGAAGTAGTGGCATTTTCTATTTTTTCAAAGTGTTGTATGGTTGTATAACCTTTTTCTGTTATTTTATAAGAGTCAGCTCTAAACCATTGATAGGTGTTTTTTGTGCCTTTTGTGGGAGCAGTCAATTTGATTGTTTTTTCTGTCTTTACTTTTATAAGTGACTGACTTACTTTATATGGTTTTTGAGGAGCATAAGAAGAAGAGGCTATATCAATGGCAGGATTTTTTTTGATTTTTTCTAAATCGCCAAAATTAAATGAATTATAAGAACAAAAAACTGTGTTTAATTTGGGCAACAAAGAGATATAATTAGGAATTTGGTCTAATTTATTTCTACTAAAATAAAAAGATTCAAGCAAAACTAAATTTTCTAGTGTTTGAGGGAGTTTATTAATTTTATTCTTATCAATGATAAAAATTTCTAATTTTGTTAGATTTCCTATTTCGTTTGGTAGTTCTGTAATTTGATTTCTACCTATATCTAATATATATAAATTTGTCAATAATCCTATTTCTTTTGGGAGTTTACTCATTTTATTATCATCTATTTCAAGAGTTTCTAATTTTGTTAGATTCCCTATTTTATTTGGTAGCTCTGTAATTTGATTTCTAGAAACACTTAGTGAGAGCAAATTTTCTAATAAAAATAATTCTGTTGAAAATTCTTTTAATTTATTATTGCTAATATCTAAATCTTCAAGTTTGGACAACTGAGCTATTTCTGTTGGTAGTGTTTCTAGGTTATTGTTATATAAATATAAGCCAATCAAGTTTTCTAATTTTGCAATTTCTTTAGGCAAAATAGCAAGTTCATTTTTTGCAAAAGATAAATCAGTCAAATTAGTCATCTCAAAAATAAAGGAAGGTATTTCTGTCATTTTATTACTAGAAAGAGAAATACTAACAAGCGAAGAAAGATTTTGTATTTCTTTTGGTAACTTCTCAATTTCATTACCATTAAGATTTAGACTTTCCAGTTTATTAAGCATTCCAATTTTTGGAGAAACGGTATTTATCTTATTATCAGAAAGATAAAATTCAAAGGATAAATAAGACAATTTTTCTATTTCATCAGGAATAGAACCCACCAAATTATTATCATCTAAAAAAATACTTATTACATGTCCGTCTTTTATTCCAATTCCCTTCCAAGAGTCATTAACTGTATTTTCAGAGGGATTTTGGGTAATATCCCAGTTTGATTTGTCTGTCCAGTTATCACCTCCAGTTGCCTTATAAAAAGCTACTAAACCTTCATATTCTTGAGAAGAAACTTGTCCATACGTTGATAAAAAAGGAAATAATAAAAATGTAATAAGTAAAAATGAGAAATAAAACTTCATAGTTGAAATATTTTTTTAGCCATAAAAAATTGTAATTAATCAAAACTAAGGTTTATAATTCAGAATATCTTTTCTTATTTCATAAGGATATTAGTTTATTTCATAAATAGTAGAGTTAGAGTTAAAAAGAAAATGAAAATTTTATGATTTTAAAGAAAAATAGTTTTTTATACTCAGAAGTTGTTTAAGAATAGACAAGCCGTGTTCTGTGTGCCACAGAACACAGGTAAAGTTTCATTTTTCGATAGAATTGGGTTTGCAAACCCAATTCTATCGAAAAATAGCCATTCTTAAACAACTTCT
>CAKZOK010000137.1 GCA_937136415.1 uncultured Cytophagales bacterium
TAACGTGATTTCTTTATCTATAATTGTTTTTGTGCTTCCAATTAGTCAAAGTTTTATATCACCGCTAATCGGACTCTGGATTTTGAGTGGGCTGTTCCATTTGGGATTTAATAAACTAAAATTTCAATTAAATAAGCCTTTAATTTTATTAATAAGTTTTTATTTATTACTGATCGTGGGGACAATTTGGTCGAATAATAAGGCTTCAGGAGGTTTTGATTTAGAGGTTAAGATGTCATTGGTTATATTTCCCTTATTGTCTCTGTATTTGTTGTACACAAAGAGGGATATAAGAAATGTTATACGTTCTTTTTTACTCGGGATAATGTTAGGTAGTTGTTTTCTATTTTATAATGCTTATGAAGTGTTTCTTGTCAATAATAATTATGAAATGTTTTTTTACTCCTATTTGTCAAATAAAATTCACCCAAGTTACTTGTCTATTTATGTTGTCTTTGGAATGACTGTTTTATTAATAGACTTAACGTATTCAAAAATTAACTTGTTTAAACATAAGTTGATCTACATTTTGTTAATTATGTTCTTATTTACGTACAATGTTTTAATCTTGTCTAAGATTGGAATATTAACAAGTGTTTTGGTTGTCATTTGTTTTACAATAATCGGGGTAGTAAAGCATAAGAAATATTTTTTAGGCTTATTAATACCACTTGTAATCGGCTTAAGTATGTATTTTTCTTATATTAATTTTAGTTATGTTAATCAGCGGGTTGATGAACTTTTTATAGGGTTGGAAGCAACTGAAGGAGCTTTTAGTAATAGTTCTACAGGGATACGATTTAAAATATGGAAACAAGGTATTCGCCTAATTGGGGATTCGCCTATTTACGGTTACGGTACGGGAGATGTAAAGGATGTACTGATGCAGGCATACGACTTAAATAATATATGTTCTGCTTATGAAAAAAAATTGAATGCTTTATCTAATTCAAACCCAACAAACACTAAGGATTCGATACCACCCCAAAATTTACCTGCAACTATTCAAAAAGCCTTAAAGCAGCTTGAAAATGCTGATTATAATGGTTATTTTGAAGAAATGGATAAAGTAGTTTTCGGAAATACTACGTATAGCGAACTAAAAAGTAAATTTATCACAGGACACGCACCTTACAATTTTGAGCAAGTTTTGAGTACGTTTGCAAGAAATGTAAATAAAGAATTGTAGGATAATCATAATTTACAATCCTCTGTTTATAATATTTGACTAAAAATATATTAATTTTCTTCTGGGTTATATGTAAGCTGTCTAGGTTCTTCAATTTTTATATTTCCTTGATAATTTCTGTCAAAACTTTTGATTAACCTATATTCTTTTTCATGTTCGGTATCAAAATAAATAGAGGTAAATTGTGATACCCACGCCAAACCAAACAAAAAAGGTTTTGTACTATGATAATTTTTTGTAGGTAATTTTCTTTCTATATGTTGTCCATTTTTCAATTCAATCTTTAATTTAGGAGGATAAGAATAGATTTCTTCTCCTTTTTTATGTTGTGTAACATACATTTTTCTCACAAACTTGATTTGTTTAATTTCATTCCAAAAAAACTTTGCATCTTCTAGTTCAATATAGGTTTCATAAATACGTATTTCATTATTTTTTATTCCTACAAAATTTTTAAATTTCTTTGATTTTATTAATATATCTGTCCAAATTCCTAAAAAAAGCCCTATTACAAAAGAATTAATTTTACTTAATTGAAGAAAAATAGAAGCCATAAAAGTAAAAAAAAAGATAGCAATAATACTAGAAAATGGACTAATCATAGTTTTTTTTAATTCAACAATTAATTTTTGTGCTTTTTTCTTAGCAATAAATTTAGGAACAGGAAGGGGAACAAAATTTAAAGTCTGATTTTGCCGACAATGAGTATTATTCATATAATTCCAACTTTCTTCTAAAAAACAAGATTGACAATCAAAACAAAAAACAACACTGTCATTTTCTTTGATTGAATCGCCTGTAATGGGGTCAATTCTACCAATAATATGAGAATGACTTGAATTTAATTGATGAGAATAATAAGACATAAACTAAAAAAAAGAATCAAATTTGGTTCTGAAAATAGAAGTAAAGGAATTGAAGTTGTCTAAACTTTCATAACTCCCAAAGAGGAAAATTTCCAAAAAAGATAGCTTTTGCCTTTGCTAAATAATTGGACTTTTAGGTCTAAATTTGATAAAATAAGCCTTTCTAAAGCCTTAAAGTACAAGATGAAGTAAGTTTAATTAGTATAAAACACAAAATTTGAAAGTTTTAAACAGCTCCACTAATTTAAAGTTTTTTTTGCTCACAAACCTAACAAAAAAAGCATCTTTATTATTTATTTTAAAAAAAACTTGAAAACTCTCATTAAGAATAGTAAATTTGTCAATTCAAATAAGAGTATTTTATGCAAAATAATGAAATTACAAACAAAATTTTTATTATTTTCTTGCTAATTATACTTTCATTTATTATAATTTTTTATTCGTAGCAAACCTATTGCAATTATTTTTCGTAAGATATAATGGAAGTCAAATTCACTGAAGAGGAAAAAAACTATATTATTAGCATTGATGGGGACTTAGACGCTTCTTCTTCCATCAAACTAGATAAGGTGCTTGCCAAAGCCATTGGAGAAAATCGTAACCCAATTTTGGTAGATTGTAATCATTTAGATTATATTTCATCACCTGGGATTGGAGTTTTTACTTCACACCTACAAGAGTGTGAATCAAAAAATATTAATCTAATTTTGTATGGTATGAATGATAAAGTACTAAAAGTTTTTCGAATTTTGGGTTTAGATGAAATAATTCCAATTACAAAAACAAAAGATGAAGCCAAAAATAGAGCTAAGTAAAACGAAGCAAAAAGGCAACACAATTTGGTAAATATTACCAGCCATAATTAATAATAAATGATTCACAGCATCCGAATTTCTTGTTTGAAAAATAATCTTTGCAGAGTTCGCAACTTTGTAGAAGGTGCGCTCAAACAGCATGCAATTTCGCCAATAGATATAAATTTGATGGTGTTGGCAGTAGATGAACTCTGTGCCAATCTTATTATTCATTCTCATAAATGTAACCCAAAAGAAGATATAGAGGTAAGTGTAAGAAAAAAAGATAATCAATTTGTATTCGAAATAAAAGATGAAAGTGTGCCAAGTTTTGATTTGCTTTCTTACAAAGAGCCTGATATGAAAGATATTATTGCCAATAAAAGAGGAGGTGGAATTGGACTTATTCTTGTCAAAAAAATAATGGACGAAATACAATATGAAAGAAATGGTTCTGCCAATATTTGTAGGGTTTCCAAAAGATTAGCTCTCTAAAAACAATAACAAATAATAATTTTTTGATTGTTTAGTACTATGTTCAAAAAAAATTTTTTTTTATAAAAGCAACCACAAAAAAGTTGCTTTTTTTATTTTCCATTTCCTAACTTTCATTTTGTAGAGTATGATAAAAATTGCAATCAAAGCAGCCGTAAAAGCAGGCGAGCGCATCAAAGAAATTTATGATAAATTTGATAATCAAGAAGATACAGATTATACTCCATCTACTATTGTAAGTTATAAATCTGATAATTCCCCTCTGACACTTGCCGATAAAGAAGCAAATAAAATTATTGAAAAATATTTAGAACCTTTGGGTTTGCCTATCTTGTCGGAAGAGGGAAAAATTACGCCTTATTCTGAACGTAAAAACTGGGACAGGTTTTGGCTCATTGACCCTCTTGATGGAACAAGAGAATTTGTGAAAAGAAATGGAAATTTTACTGTAAATATTGCTTTAATGGAAAAAAACAAACCTGTTCTGGGTATAATTTATGTGCCAGTTTCGGGAGTTTTGTATGTTGGGGAGCTGCAAAAAGGAGCATACAAACAAGCCTTGAATTTGAAAAAAACAATAACAGAAGATGCAATAGAAACAACAGAAAAAAAGACTATAAAAGTAAGTCAGCGAACAAATGAAGAGGGAATAATTGCTTTCAAAAGCCGTTCACACTCTGGAGCAAAAGATAATAATTATTTAGATAAATTTAATGTAAAAGAAATTCGTAAAAAAGGAAGTTCTCTCAAATTTTGTTTGGTGGCTGAAGGAGTTGCTGATTTGTATTATCGAAATGGAACAACAATGGAATGGGACACAGCAGCAGGGGAAGCTATTCTCAAAGCAGCAGGAGGAATTATTTTGAATGCAAATACAGATACAGATTTGAAATATAATAAAGAAAATTTAGAGAATCCACCATTTTGTGCCATGAATGCGCTTGTTTTTCAAACATTTAAAAGCATATAAAAAAAAGACTTAGAAAATATTTAGGAGAAATTAAGATTTATTTTGTATTTTTGTTTAAAATGTTGAGGTTTTTTGATAAAAAGCTAAACATTTTTGCCTTTTATGAAATAATATACTAAGTAATCGTCGTTATCTATTTATCAAACTGTATATAATTAGTTTTTTTATAAAAAATACGACTAATCTCTATCAAAAAACTGCATAATCACAGCTTGAACCAAAAAATGCCCAAGTGATGTGTTCATTATTATTCAATTTTGTAGAAAATGATAGAAATAAACTTAATTTTTGATTTTTTCTGAATTATTTTACAATAAGATGCAACGTTTGTTAAAAAATACTGTCTATACAAATATATATCTTTAGTAAAGTTAATTTTTTACATAATAAATTTATAACTATGAAACTCAAACTACTCGTTCTTTTCCTATTGGTTTTTGCAGCAATCGGACAAACTATATTTCTCAATATAGATGCCAAAAATAACTTTTCATCAGAAAACTCAACGAAGAGTTATATACAATCTTCAAAAGAAAGTTTGGATACAACTCCGACTCAAAAACCAGAAGTAGTCGTAACCATTCGTCATCATGATTCTGAAATTACGAATCAAAATGTAAATATGAATGTAGAAAATAAAAAAATAATTTCTGCAAAACCAAAAGTTATAAAAACATCTGAAAAAGCAGGCAAAGAAAAGGAGTTTATTTGTCAGAAAGCAAAAGAAGCTGCCAAGAAGAGAAAAAGGCGCATTGCTGGTAGTAACTTGGCAAAAAACAGTACTATTCAAAATCCTTAATTTCAATAGATTTTCATTCTGTTGGTTTTATTTTTTGTTATCAAAAAAATTACGCATCATGATACTTACTTTTACCTAATGACCGAACATTTTCAAAAATGTTCGGCTTTTTTTTTCTATTTTTATTATTTCCAAACAATCTATAAATTTTGTAGTTTTATAAAATATGAAACCATCAAATCGCTTGCTTATTCAAGACAAATATTTTGTACCCTATTTGTCAGAACATCAAATGTACCAACGTGTAAAAGAGCTAGGAAAACAACTAGCGACAGATTATAAAGATAAAAAACCTCTATTATTGTGTATTTTGAATGGTTCTTTTGTTTTTGCAGCCGATTTAGTTCGTTCGATGGATACAGTTTGTCAAGTTTCTTTTTTAAAATATTCTTCTTACGTAAAAGACCAATCTTCTGGCAAAACAAAAGATTTATTGGGCATTCAGGGGCTTAATGAAGATTTGAAAGACCGTCATTTGATTGTCGTCGAAGATATTGTCGATACAGGAAATACAATTAATCAACTTTTGAAAGAACTCTCTTCACATCAGCCTGCCAGCATAGAGGTTGCTACGTGTCTTTTCAAACCTAGTGCGCTCAAATTTGATATTTCTCCCAAATATGTAGCTTTTTCTATTCCTAATTATTTTGTAATTGGTTATGGATTAGATTATGATAATTATGGAAGGCATTTGGCTGGCATTTATATTTGTGATGAAGACAACAAGAATGATAAATAACTCATTTTATCAAAAATTAGTGCAATAAAAAGGAACTTTGTTAGCTTTTTTTCTCTTTTATTTTTTTAGTGAATAACACAATCAAAAATAATTACCAAAAACTAAAATGGAGTTGTGGTAATTTTATGATTACAATAATGTTCAAATTTTATTGATATTATAGTTTTATTATTCTTTTATCCAGACTAAAATACTACTTGTCATGACACATAATATGAGATACAAAGACCTCAAAAGATTAGTTGCAGAAGGAGAAGGATTGCATATAGAGTTTAAGAGAAAGGTATATTATCCTCAAAAAATATTGCGTGAAGTTGTTGCATTTGTAAATACAGAAGGAGGAAAATTATGTATAGGAGTTTCTGATAATGGACTTATTCCGGGATTAAAATATCCAGATGAAGCTATTTATATGATGGAGAAAGCAATGGAAGATTTTTGCAAGCCTGCTGTTACTTACAAAACGTACAAAGTTCCGATTCCTTATACAAATGGTTGTGAAGTGGTAGTTTTTGATTTTGAGCCTCACCCAAAACGCCCTATTTATTTATTATACAAAAAAAACACAAGAGTAGGAAAGGCTTACGTTCGAATTGCAGATAAAAGCGCACAGGCAAGCAAAGAAATGCGTAAAATTATGAAAGCACGAGCAAATGAAAAAGATGTTTTGTTGCAATATGGACACTATGAGCGCACTCTCTTGCAGTATTTGGGGTCGCATAAGCGTATTAATCTGGAAGAATATGCCACTCTAGTAAATATTTCGGAAGAAGAAGCCTCTACTATTTTGGTAAATATGACGCTTGCAAATATTATAGAAGTAAAACCTCAAGAAGGTGGATATGATTTTTTTGTACACGGAAGGGTTGGTTTTAAATAAATACATACCACAACCCAAAAATTCTTACCTCCCTAAACGGCAAAACCTTCGCCATAAGCAATCTCTACGAAGGAGAAGTGAGGGAGGTCAAAGAGCAAGCAAAATGTCTAGTAGTAATAAGAGAGGTTTTTTATTTAATCCAATGCAGAAACTGAATCAGCTTGTTCTATATAAAATTGTTGTTTCTCCGAATTTTCTTCTGTACCATATAATCTAGCTATTATTCTATACAACTCTTCTGATTTTGGGAAGTAAATAATTGCTCCTTCAAGTGTATAAATTGCCTTTGTTACCTTTCCTTCTTCTTCATAAAGTTTGCTTAGTTTTAGGTAAGCATCTAAGTTTCTTTTATTTTTGGTAACAGCTTTCATATACAAATCAACAGCATCTTTTCTTTTATTTGTAGTCGAATTATTCAAACTTTGCGCAACATAAATATTTGCTGTTCGATAATAGGCATTTCCTACCACGTCGTTATATTCAGAATCTTTAAAGGAGGTTACCAATCCATAAGCAGCCGTTGCCGAATCAGATTCTTCCAAAAACTCATAGGTTTTTCCAAGATATAAAAATGCTATTGGGTTCATTTCCAAAATTCCCCACTGTTTGAAACAGGCTACTGCTTGATGATAATCTCCATTTGCTAGACACATTTTTCCATATTCTTCTTGTGTTACAATAGATTTTGGGTTAATCTGAATAGCTCTTTTATAATATCGTCCTGCTTTGTCTTCTTGCCCCAAATCTGTATAAACTGTTCCCAAAAGTGCAATAGCATCGGCATAACTAGGATAAATAGTAACAGCTTTTCGAAGTTGGTCGGCTGCTTTTTCCAAATATCTTGCTTTTTGCCTAAATGAAACAGTACTATCTGCTTCAATAATATAATTTCTGCCAAGCATATAACGAAGTCTAACACTGTTAGGAGAATTATCTGCATCGGCTTCTAAAAGAGTAAAATCATTTTTCCAAGCTTCATTTCGCATAATTGTTTTGATACTGTAAAGAGCCAAAACAAAAGAAGTACCCACAAAAGTATAAGTATAAACCCATCTTGCTGCTTTTCTTTTGTTGGCAACCAACCAACCAAACAAATCATATAAACCAAAAGCAGTAGCAATACAAAAAGCCAAAGAAGGCAAATAAAGTAACCTTTCTGAAATAATAGTCCCAGGAGAAAGAAAAATAAAGCTATCAGGATTAATCAAAAATTCAGTTATATAAATGAATAATAAATAACCAATAAAATAAAAATATGCAAAAGTATAAATTCCTTTTTTTCTAATATTAATAATTGAAATAACACCAGCACCAAACATTCCTAAAAATGTCATGACTACACGTACATCTGTCCATTCTTTAAGTGTAATTTGATTGAAAGAATAATCGTGAGAAAGGTTGATAGGAGCAATCAGAAGTTCAATATATTTGGCAAAAGCAAAGATAAGCGTACTTATTTTTTGAGATATATCAGCATAAACAAATGGATTATTCAGAATGCTGTGCATTAGATGAGCTTGTTCTACATCTTTTATCAAAAATTCTCGTAAGTGCCAATATGCAAAAGGTGTAAGTAAAATTGGAATAGCCAATACAAAAATATCTAACCTGCGAAGAGGAATAAAATAATAAAGAATAAGAGGAATGATAATCAAAAATGAAATAGCTGTTTCTTCTGTTAGAAGAGCCAGAAAAAATGATACAGCCACCAATGGCAAATAAACAAAACGAATTGCGCCTCTAGAAAAAGCTGCACGAAGCAGTAGGTAAGTCATCAAAAGTAGCCATAAAAAAGAAAGAAGTTCGTTGCGTCCTTTTATACTTGCCACAATTTCGGTATGAACAGGGTGAGCAATAAAAATAAGAGTGGCAACAAATGCCAAAATTTTGCGAGGGCGAAGCTCCAAATAACCCGAAAAAATTCTATTCAAAACAGAAAGCAATAATAATCCTGTAAGAGCATACAAAAGAACATTTATGATATGACTTATTTGAGGGCTTTCGCCAAAGAGAGTATATTCTATTGCAAAGGTAAGCAATGTAACAGGCTGATAATGTTCATTGGCAGGAATAAATTTAGCTTTTCTATCACTTACTTGAGCATAACTGTCTTGTTGAAAAATATCCATTATGCCATCTATTCCCAAACCCTTATGCGCTACATCGCTTTGAGAAAGCAAACGAGAACCTTCGGTGGCATATTCATGTGTAAATGTGTTGGCATAGATACCAATCGCAAAAAGAATTAAAAAAGTGCGTTGGACAGTAATACTAGACAACCACTCCCTACCTAGATAACGAGTAAATTTTTGAAGAGATAAAAGAAAGGTAGAGCGTTTTTTCATCAAAAAAAGATTAAATGATTGAATTTTACTATTCTAATTTTTAGGTATAATTATTCAAAATGAAATTATAAATAATTATCATTTATTCAAATTAACCTAAAAATAACAGATAGATATTAATTTTCCTAAAACTTTTAAACGAAATAAGCAAAATTCAAAAAATAAAAGAAGAATTTAAACTTACCAAAATTTATCCTGATTTTTTGCCCAAAGGGCTATCAAAATGTAAAGTAAAGTTAAATAGTGTTTATTTTTGATGAAATGATATTTCAAAACTAACTAATTAAAGTTCAAATCGTTTACCAAAATGACTTTATCAATCGTATTATTTAATTTGCTCATCGAATAAGTTTAAATTTATTTTTTGTAAATAAATTATAAATAATAGTTTACTATTTTATTATTAGGTCTTTATGAATCGACAATTATTTTCATTGATTTTTATTGTAATTCTTCTTTTATTAGATGTCTATATTTTTCAACTCGTCAAAACGCTTACTCTTTATTCTTCAGAAACTACTCGTAAAGTAGTTCATTCTATTTTTTGGGGAATAAATTTTCTTACTTTGGGTGGCATTGTGCTTTACAATTTTTTTCCTGCTGACCAGATTCCCTATACATTTCGTCAGTTTTTATTGACGTGGGCATTTATGTTTTATTTATCCAAAATGTTTGCTGCTTTATTTTTGATTATTGATGATATTATTCGTCTTTTTGTCTGGATATATTATAAAATAAATCCTTCAGCAATTTCTTCTATCGCAGAAAAAACAACAGAAAATATAGAGAAAATACAAGAAACAACACACAAAATACCTCGCTCAGAATTTTTGATGAAAGCTGGCGTTGTGGCAATGGCAACACCTTTAGTTACAATGAGTTGGGGGATTGTTTCGGGGGCGCATGATTATACTGTTAGAAAAAAAACAATCGTTTTGCCAAACCTTCCAAAGGCATTTGATGGAATAAAAATGGTTCAAATTTCAGATGTGCATTCGGGTAGTTTTTTTAATAAAAAAGCTGTTGAGGGAGGAATTGATTTGATTATGAAACAAAAACCTGATGTTATTTTATTTACTGGCGACCTTGTCAATAATATGGCAAAAGAAATGAAAGATTATCAAGATATTTTTAGCAAACTCAAAGCTCCTATGGGAGTATATTCTACCTTAGGAAATCATGATTATGGGGATTATGTAAGATGGGAAACGCCAGCAGCCAAACAAAAAAACTTGAAAGATTTGAAGCAAACACATGCTAGAATGGGGTGGAAACTGTTGATGAATGAGCATCAATTTTTAGAAACAAATAATGAAAAAATTGCAATTATTGGAATTGAAAATTGGGGAGCAAAGGGAAATTTTGCTCGTCATGGAGATTTGGAAAAAGCATATAAAGGAAGTGAAGAAGCTCCTGTCAAAATATTGCTTTCCCACGACCCTAGTCATTGGGACGCTCAAGTAAATGGCTCAAAAGCAGAGCTTTATAAAGAACAATTTGATAAACAAAATATTAAAAAACGTGCCTTTAAAGATATTGATTTGACTTTGTCGGGACATACACACGGAATGCAATTTGGTATTGATACAGAGGTGTTTAAATGGAGTCCAGTAAAATATATGTATGAGCAATGGGCTGATTTGTACCAACACGAAAAACAATATTTATATGTTAATCGTGGTTTTGGATATTTAGGCTATCCTGGAAGAATTGGGATTTTGCCAGAAATCACTGTTTTAGAATTGAAATCAACTTAAAGTATAAAGTCAGAAGTATAAAGTCAGGCTTTATTTTGTATGAAAAAGTCTAAAAATTAATATAAAATTAAAAAGAAAATTATTTCATTTACCTAACCTCTTTGATGTTTTCTTTGTCTTCTTTTTGAGGAAAAATAATTGAGGCTAAAATACTTATGGCAAGTATTCCTAAGATAATGAAGATAGAATGTTGGTTGCTAAAGCCTAACTCTTTGAGCCAACTTGCTACAAGCATTTTCAGACCAATATAAGTTAGTAGAAAGGCTAAACCAAGCTTGAGATAATGAAATAAGTGCATAATATTGGACAAGAAAAAGAACATCGAACGCAGCCCTAAAATAGCAAAAATATTAGAGAAAAAGACAACATAAGGGTCTTGTGTAACAGCAAAAATAGCAGGAATAGAATCAACAGCAAAAATCAAATCTGTAAATTCAATGACCAAAACAACAATAAAAAGTGGTGTAACTGCCCATTTTATTTTTTTCGAACGGATTCTATTTTTATTTGCTTTTGATTTTTTGTTTGCACTGCTTTTTATTAATATTTTATCCTCATAAGTGGGAAGGGGAATAAAAAAATGCGAACCAACATAATTAGGATAAACAGTAAAAATTTTAGAAGCCCATTTGACAACAAAGTTATCTTCTTTATTAATTTGTTCATCTTCCTCGCCTTTTACAAACTCATAAAACATCTTTCCACCCGTAAAAATCAAAAATAATCCAAAGAAATATAAAACTTCGTGAGCATATTGAATAATTGTTGCGCCAAGAAAAATGAATAAAAAACGCATCACAATCGCTCCCAAGATGCCCCAAAAAAGAACTTTCTTATAGTATTTTTCGGCTACTCCGAAGGAACTAAATATCAAAATAATTACAAAAATATTATCTACTGAAAGCGAATACTCTAATAAATAGCCTGTAATGAAGTCCAAAGACATTTTATCTCTATAATTCTGAATACTGAGCAATTCGTTATCTTCTATCAAAATGCTACCTCTATCTTGTAGTGGAATGTATTGTTCTACAACTTTTTTGACATCGTCATAATTTTCTATGCCATGCACAAGTTCGCCATAATAACTTAAAAAGACCCAAAAGCCCAAAGCCAAACATATCCAAAACACACTCCAAAGAGCAGCTTCTTTAAATGAAATGATATGATTTTCTTTCGAAAAAACACCCAAATCAACCAAAAGAATGAGGATAATGAAAACAGTAAAAATTCCAAAAAAGATGTATTCGTTCATAACATTACTGATAACAAATACCAAAGAAATAGTATCTGATAAGGTATTGAATGTGTTTTTTATTTAAAAATATGGATTTATGATATTGATTTTTTGTAGATAGTACATTGCTAAATAAAATTTTAAAATCTAAAAAAAAATCTAAAAAACACACTATTCAATTATTGCTCTACACAAAGAAAGTCAAAAAAAATGATAATTCTATGCTCAACTTTGAAAACGTATCATCAAAGACAATAGTTTTGGAAAACAATATAAAAATTTAAAGATAATTTTATAATTATTTTTATTTAATTTGTTGGTTTTCCTGTTTCTGGATTTACTTTTTTGATTTTGATTCCGACATAACCAAAAATAATACTCATAAATGGACTAATAATATTGAAAAAACAATAAGGAGCATAATCTAAAGTAGCAACCTTCAAAACTCCTGCTTGAGTTGCACCACAAGTATTCCAAGGAATCAAAACAGAAGTAACCGTTCCAGAATCTTCAAGTGTTCTACTCAAATTTTCTGGGGCAAGTCCTTTTTTACGAAAAGCATTTGCATACATCTTACCCGGAACTACAACAGCCAAATATTGGTCAGAAGCTGTAAGATTAAATACAATACAAGTGCCAACAGTGGCTGCAATCATCGAACCAGTAGAGTGTGCAAGCGAAATTACAGCATTACTGATGCGTGCCAGCATTCCAGCAGCGTCCATTACACCACCAAAAATCATAGCACACAAAATCAACCAAATCGTTCCTAGCATTCCTTTCATTCCACTACTAGACAAAAGTTCATTTACAGTTTGGCTATCTGTAACAAGTTTTATATCACCAAACATTGCCATCATGACAGCCGTATAACCTCCAAAAGTTTCTAAGGCAAATATTCTCATATTGCGATAAATTGATTCTGGTTCTTTGCCCAAACTCTTCAAAGTGGGAGCTACATTTGCTACTTGGTCAATGATTTCAGGTTGAAAAATAATAGCAAAAAGACCTCCCAAAAGGCTTCCAATCAAAAGAGAAGGCAAAGCAGGTACTTTACGAACAATCAAAACAATAACAATAATAGGAACAAGAAAAAGCAATGGATTTATCGAAAACTTTCCTTCAATAGCAGTCATAATTTCGCTTACATTATTTGCAGAGGCTGTATTTTCACTCATTAATCCAATTATCAAAAATAAAATTAGAGTAATTGTAAAAGAAGGAACCGTTGTATAAAACATATAACGAATGTGCGTAAAAAGGTCAGTTCCTGCCATTGCAGGAGCAAGGTTTGTCGTATCTGAAAGAGGCGACATTTTATCCCCAAAATATGCTCCCGAAATAATTGCACCAGCCACTAAACCTTCCTCAAAACCAAGTGCAGAGCCAATACCTAAAAGAGCAATACCGACAGTAGCAATCGTCGACCAAGAGCTTCCTGTTCCGAGCGAAACCAAAGCACAAACAATACAAGAAGCAACCAAGAAAAAAGTAGGAGTCAAAACCTGTAAACCATAATAAATCAAAGCAGGAACAATCCCACTAAGCATCCATGTACCAGCCAACGCACCAATCATTAATAAAATCAAAACGGCAGACATAGCAGAATTTATACTCTCCAAAACACCCTCCATTACTTGTGTCCA
The DNA here is from genome assembly GCA_937136415.1 of uncultured Cytophagales bacterium. GTDB lineage: Bacteria > Bacteroidota > Bacteroidia > Cytophagales > Bernardetiaceae > Bernardetia. The sequence continues at coordinate 13,718 of CAKZOK010000137.1, forward strand.
GCTCATTTTGAGATACCATGCGACCAGCCCAGCCACTGCGCCAGCCAATAATAAAGCTACTTGATTTGCGCCAGAAGTGGCATTATCTCCAAAAATAAGAACATTTAGAATCAATAAAACAATTAAAGCAAGTATAGGAATGAACGATTGAAAGAGTGTAGGAATAGGAGTATTGGGAGTTGTGGACATCATTTAGTGTTTAGTTTGTGAGTTTTTAGTGATTTGTTTTAGTTTTGTGGTTTTGCCAATTTATTGTTAAGCACTAAATACTTATCACTGATTTTGAAGCAAATTAATAAAATTTTAATCTAAACGCATAATAATACCAAAAATAAAAAATGGAAGAAACCCAATTTTGTACCGAACAAGCGCACCCAAATTAGGCGCAGAAAGTGCCAAAAGGGTAGCCATTCCAAGGCAAAAAATAATTCCAACTAACCATAAAATTGCCAAAGAATTGCTTTCTAATTCATTTTTTTGAGAAATAAAATTATTTTTTGATATAAATAAAATACGAATTTTATGAAATAATTTTTTGATAGAAAAAGTATGAATAAAGAAAAATAAAATAATCCAATTTTCAATAACAGAAGCAAACCTATAAAAATTAAATGCTGGGTTTGTAGAGTACAACGCAGAAAAATCAATCTCTAAAGGAAAAAAAAGACCTGCCAAAAGTGCCTTAGGACTTTGTTCGAAAAGCTGAAACAAACTAGGAAAATTTTGATATTCTCTATTTCCTTTATCATCAACATAATAAAGAGGTTCAAAATCATAATCATAAATAAAATCTATTTGACTATCAAAGTCAGAAGTAGCCAAAATATTTTGTTGATTAATGAAAATGGCTTCTGAAACACGTGATAACCACAAATTAGGGTGTAAATTGGAAGCCAAACCAACAATAAAAACAAAACTTGCTAAGAAAGTGAAAAGTTGAAAACGGATATTTTTGTTAAAATAATTACCTATAAAAAAACTTATTCCAAAAGCAAAAAGCAGAGGAATAAGAAGCGCAAAATAATAGTATTTGAGTAAGAAAAGGCAAAGCGTAAGAGCCAAAAATAGAAATAGTTTTATAACAATTCCTACAAATTTTGACTTATTATCTTTCAAAAAAAAATTTGAATAATAAAGTTGCTCATAAAACTTTAGAATATCTAAAAAAAAAGAAATTAGAAAACCCACAATTAGCCATAAAAAACTCTCTTTCATCATCGATGATGCCCAAAAAGCAACCGAAGGAGTAAAGAAAAAACCAATAGAAAGAGCAAGTTTTATTTTTTTGGAAGGGTATTTTTTAAACCAATCTGCCAACCTATTTGCACACGCCCAAAGCCCAAAAAAAGCCATCAAGGAACTATAAAGGCTTGTTAGGTACATGTTTTTTGCAGCCAAAAGATTCATCAAACTCAAATAACGCATAAAGAAAAATGCTCGTTCGCCTTCTGTTGCAAAGGTGTAGTTCCAAGCAGGATTTAGTTTTCCTGTGAATAAAAAAATCAAATAATTTGATGTATCATTCCAAAAATAATCACTCAATCGAACTATATCTTGTTGATAAAAAATAAGGTCAGGAAGAATGGCAAAACTTAAATGAAGTTGATAGAGTAGTAATCCACAAAAAAATTTGAAAAGCAAAGCTGGAAAATAAACTTTTGATAGAACTTTATTTTTATTGAAATGATAATGAATGAAAATAATTCCCAAAAATAAGAGAATAGCTATAAATATCATTTTTTGAAGATTAAATGGAGTAGATAAGGTAGAAAAAAAATCAATTTTTTAGAAAATTAGTTTTATCCTTTTGTAAAGATACTTTTTTTTAACATTTTTGTAGAAATAAATAAACTGCTTATTCAATAAATAATTTAGAAGAGAACACAATATAAATTTATTATATGACTTAAAAAGAACGTTTTTTGCTTACTCATTCATAGGCTGCATAGTTAGCCTTGATTGCCAAGACACAATTACGAGCTAAAATATCTTATCTTTATAAAATACGTTTATCAAAAATGAATAAAAAACTACAATTCATCAATCAATTTAATAAATCTATACTCAAAAAATATAAAAAAGGACAGAATAAAAAAATATTGGCATTGACCTCTATTGGTTTGTTTTTTGTTTTTTCATCATTTTATTCCCCAATAAATCAGATAGTTGAGAGTTCTTTTTCAAAGTTGTATAAACATTGGAAAAATGAATATTCTGCCAATAACATCAAAAGTAGTTATCTTCCATCTAATTATTTACCCAAAAATCTTTTGCCTTCCAGTCCACTAGACGACCAGCTCATTGATGGACGCTTTACAATAGGATATGGAAATAAAAGTATTTTGTTTGGTTATCCTTATTCCTTTTCTACTTCTCATTTTGTTTTGCAATCTAATGGAAAGTACGCTTCTAATAATCCAAATCTTACTCAAACAAGAGCATTAAAAGGAGTTCTTATTTCTGCAATGGAAGAAAAAACTGACCTTACTTTTGTTTCGAAGGTAATTTATACCTACGATAATTTATTAATTACCCAAACTTTAGAGCCTGTGGGTTCGGACTTAGAAGATTTGGAAAATACTTCAAAAGGAAATTATTATAAAATAGAATATGAAATTGAAAACCAATCTGATGCGTCACGAGATGTAGAGTTTACCTTACTTTTAGATGCCAAAATTGACCAAGATGATATGTGCAAACTTTCGGCAAATGGTTCTCATATCAAAATGGGTAGAAAGTTTGAAAATAACAAAATGCCTCTTCATTTTGCTTTTTATAATGGAGATTTGCAAGCTCGTTTGGTTACCAAACACAAAAACGTAACTACGCCTGACGTAGCCTATGTAGGGCAATGGGCATATTTGACAAATATTTTGAAGCTAGACCAACAAGAAATCGGAACATATACAGATGATAGCGCAATAATGTTGAGATGGAGCGCAAAATCATTACGAAAAGGTCAAACACGTACTTTTAGAGTCTTTTATGGAGTGCCTAAAGGAAAAAAAGGAATCAGTTTGCAGCATCATCAACCAAAGAAAACAGCACAAATTACTCTTTATTTTGATGCAAATAAAAGTGAGTTAAGCGCAGAAGAAGAAACTCGGTTGCAAAAATTTATTGGTGCAAAACGTTGGAAAGCTGCTTTAGTTGAAGGCTACACAGATGCAAAAGGCACAGAACACATAAATTTGGAACTTTCTAAAGACAGGATAAGTCAGGTCAGTTATGCCTTACAAATGTTTGGACTCAAATATGAAAAGATTTTACACAAATCTCATGGAGAATTTTTTGCCATTAATGATGAAATTACTAGAGGAAAAGGAGAACAAAAAGATAGAAAAGTAGTTGTAACAGTTTGGAAATAAGATATATTTATTAATTTTTGAATTTTACGTTTAAATTCTGATTAAGTTTTGATATTTTTTCTTGTTTCCTAAGTTTAGAAACTTAACTTTGTAGTAGGTTTATTTAAACCTATCTATTTTTCTATATTTTTCAATTATCATTTTGATAAATAGGATTATTTAATTTTATTTTTGGATTAATTTAATTATTAATGATAAAACAAATCACTCATTTGTTTTTATCAATTCTACTATCCTTTTTTTGGCTATTTTCTAATCATTCTTAAATCTATGTCTTACGAGATTGTCGTTATTATAATTTTTGTGTTGGGCTATATGGCTATTGCCCTCGAACATAATATTAAAGTTGATAAAGCTGCCCCTGCACTTCTAATTGCTGTTCTTTGTTGGACAGTATATATTGTTTCACAAGGAATATTACCTCATGATGAAGATATGATTCATAAAATTGTTCATGGGCATGAACAAGGTTTACTTACTCATCTTGCCGAAACTTCCCAAATTCTTTTCTTTTTGTTATGTGCCATGACTATTGTTGAGGTAGTTGATGCCCATCAAGGTTTTGAAGTAATTACAAAACGAATCACAACAAAAAATAAAACCAAATTGATTTGGATTATTTGTTGGGTAACTTTCTTTTTATCAGCAGCTTTGGATAATCTTGCCACTACGATTGTGATGGTTTCTATGCTTCGCAAACTCGTAACAGACAAAAATGACCGTTTAATTTATGTTAGTATGGTAGTAATTGCTGCCAATGCTGGTGGAGCATGGTCGCCTATTGGAGATGTTACAACAACAATGCTTTGGATTGGTGGGCAGGTAACAACAGCAAATATTATCGTAAAATTAATGCTTCCTAGTATTATATGTTTGCTTGTGCCTCTTACAATTATTTCTTTTATTCTTAAAGGTGATTTGAAAGAAGGCAAAAAAGGAACATTAGATGTCGATGCACACGCAGGACATGGAGGGCATGCACCTATTACAGTCAGAGAATCAGATAGAAATTTAGTTTTTGGGATTGGTCTTGCAGGGCTTTTGTTTGTTCCTGTCTTCAAAACAATTACTCATTTGCCTCCTTTTATGGGAATGACTTTTAGCTTGGGAGTAATTTGGCTTACTACCGAACTTCTTCATAATCGCAAAAAAGCAGAAGAAGGCGCACATAGTAAACTTTCAGTAATTGCAATTTTGGAACGTGTTGATGTTCCTAGTGTATTATTTTTCTTTGGTATTTTGCTTGCCGTGGGTTGTTTGCAATCTATGGGAACACTAAACCAATTAGCCATACTTTTAGATACTACTTTTACAGGAGATTCTGGATTATATATTATTGGGTTGCTTTTGGGGGTTATGTCTGCGATTGTGGATAATGTACCTCTTGTGGCTGCTTCAATGGGTATGTATGACCTAAGTGTTTATCCTACTGACCATGTATTTTGGGAATTTATTGCTTATTGTGCAGGAACAGGTGGAAGTACACTTATTATTGGTTCGGCTGCTGGAGTTGCTGCAATGGGAATGGAAAATATCAATTTTATGTGGTATCTTAAAAAAATGGCTTGGCTTGCTCTAGTTGGTTATTTTGCAGGAGCTGCTGTCTTTATATTGATGCAGGCACTTTATTAATTTTGTGTAAAATATTAAAAAAAAACACTATGAAGAAATTCATAGTGTTTTTTTATTACAGATAAAAAATCTAAACCTCTTGACCAATTTATTTTTTCTCTCTTGTATCAATGGCTTGTCTTCCAATACTGTTGTAATAGGTTTTTAAGTTTTCCATTTGCTCTAAATCAAATATATTTCGACCATCAAAAACAACTCTATCTTTCATTATAGAAAATGATTTTTCGAAATCTGGTGTACGGAAAACACTCCATTCAGTTACAATAATCAGAGCATCAGCATTTTTGAGTGCATTATATTGATTTTCTTCAAAAGAAATTCTCTCATCTCCTTCATATTGTTCTGCTACATTTTTCATTGCTTCTGGGTCAAATGTAGATACAGTTGCTCCTGCTGCCAAAAGCTCATCAATAATATAAAGTGCTGGTGCTTCTCTAATATCATCTGTATTTGGCTTGAAGGCAAGCCCCCACATTGCAAAATGTTTGCCTGTTAAATCTTCACCATAAAATGATTTGATTTTATCTATCATTACCACTTTTTGACGTTCATTTACTTCCATTACCGAACTCAAAATCTTAAATTCATATTTATTTTCATTGGCTGTTCTTTCCAAAGCCTGCACATCTTTTGGAAAACAACTTCCACCATAACCAACACCAGCAAACAAAAAACGTTGTCCAATACGACCATCAGAACCCATTCCTTTACGAACAAAATCAACATTTGCTCCTACTAATTCACAAATATTTGCAATTTCATTCATAAAACTAATACGAGTAGCAAGATAAGAATTGGCTGCATATTTTGTCATTTCAGCAGAGCGTTCGTCCATAAAAATAACAGGGTTGCCTTGTCTTACATACGGATTATAGAGTTTTTCCATTATTTTTTTTGCTCTATCTGAAGAAGTACCCACAACCACTCTATCAGGCTTCATAAAATCATCAACAGCTACACCTTCTCTCAAAAATTCAGGATTCGAAACAACATCAAACTCTGTTTTGGCATTTTTAGCAATGGCAGCATGTACACGCTCGGCAGTTCCTACAGGAACAGTACTTTTATCCACAATGACTTTATAATCTGTAATCATCTTGCCCAACTGTTCAGCCACTCCCAATACATACGAAAGGTCAGCCGAACCATCTTCCCCTGGAGGAGTAGGAAGTGCTAAGAAAATAATTTGAGCATCTTTGATAGCTTCTGCCAAATCAGTAGTAAATGAAAGACGTTGTTGTTTGAGATTTCTTTCAAAAAGAACCTCCAACCCCGGTTCATAAATGGTTAGTTTGCCTGATTTAAGGCGATTAATTTTATTCTCATCAATATCAACACAAATTACTTGATTGCCAGTTTCTGCAAAACAAGTTCCTGATACCAAACCTACATATCCTGTACCAATGACTGCTAATTTCAT
>CAKZOK010000138.1 GCA_937136415.1 uncultured Cytophagales bacterium
ACAGGGAAAAACACCGTTCGTTGGTGTTTTAGCGTAGCGACACCAACAACTTTTTAACTCATGTCCAGTACTCTATACTTTTTTATGACTTAATTATAAAGGTTGATAATACGGACTTATCATAAAATAGACGGTTACACCTGTGATTGCAACATACGTCCAGATTGGAAATGTCCATTTTACAATTTTTTTATGGCTGTCAATTTTTCCTATCCAAGCAAAATAAATTGCCCACAAAACCAAAGGAACAACTACAATAGAAAGTAAAATATGAGTAATAAGTAAGAATAAATAAAATCCTCTAACGAAGCCTTCGCCACCAAATTTTGTAGAGGGAACAGAGGCATGATAAATTACATAAGAAATCAAAAATAATGAAGACAAGGTAAAAGCTGTCATCATAAGTCCTCTATGAAGTTTGATATTTTTGGTTTTGATAGCAAAAAAACCAGCAATCAAACAAAGTGAAGTAATGGAATTAAAGACAGCGTTGATATGAGGCAGAATACGAGTATTAAAGCCAAAATCAATCTTACTTTCATTATTGAGAGAGAGCAAAACAGCCACAAGCAAAGGCACAACAACCGACAAAATTCCGATTGTCCATTTCATTGTTGGATTAGTTTGTGATTGGTTGTTGGAGTGGATATTTGTATTCATTTTTTTATAGATTTAGTACTTGCTAACATGGCAGGATAAAATAAACATGCTTGTCTATCTTATTTTTCATCTTCTAATTGCAACACTTGTATTTCGTGGATAAGTCTATCTACATCAACCAATTCAGTTCCTTTGTAATACCCTCTAATTTGTCCTTTTTTATCCACCAAAACAAAACGCTCCGAATGGTCGATATTTACATACGTATCTTTCTTTTCGGCAGGTAGAAAGTAACTACATTTTGCTTGCTCAAAAATCTGTTCTTCTGTTCCTGTCAAGAAATACCATTTTGAGTTATCTGCGCCATACTTTGCAGCATACTGATTCAAAATTTCTGGTGTATCATAGGTTGGGTCAATGCTATAAGAAATAATTTTTATGTCTTTATCGTCTTTGAATGCTTCTTGTACACGGATAAGTTCAGAAGCCATTTTCGGGCAAATATTTTGAGTACAACGAGTAAGAATAAAGTTTGCAACATAAATAGTTCCTCTCAAATCTTTTTGAGTAATTGTTTTTCCCTCTTGATTGGTAAGAGAAAAAGGAATTGTTCGATGTGTAGAATCTTCAAAATTAGGCTGACAGCCTGAAGCCTCTATAAATGTAGGGTCAAATTCGGGCAAACGCAAACTGTACATGATTGGAAGCGTTTTGTGCTTTGTTTGTCCTGTCCAAAGAAAAGCAATAAATAAGGCAGGAAGAACTAAAATGATGAGTAAAATAGCTAAACTTTTATAATTTTTTTGCTCTGACATAATTTATATTTTTTATTTATATTTTTCACAAACAAAAATGTTTCTTATAGTGCTGCTAAAAAAACAGAAGCTACAAGAAACATTTTAGGTGGTGTTACACAAAGTATGATTTTTTTAAAGCGTTTTAGAATAGCAAAATTATACAACTAAAAACTACCCACCATGCCGTTGTTGGTGTTTTAGCGAAGCGACACCAACAACCAAATAACTTATCATACTTTTTACAACACCACTACATTTTTTATTCAAATCCCTTTTTTTGTTCCCTTTTTTGGAGGGGGTTAGGAGCAGGGTATTACATGACTAACTCTGGAAAACGTATTCCAAAAATAGTAGTTCCTTCTATAAGCATAGACAAAATTAGCCAAAATATAAAAACAGTTGGAGCTAAAAGAGCATAAATAAGATATTTGTGTTCGTGTTTGAGGTGCATAAACTCAGCTACAATATAAGCAGCTTTTACGAGTGTAAGCAAAATAAATACGATATTTCTATAAATGCTTGGGGCGATAGTAAAAGCAATAACATATTCTATTGCTGTAACGACAGCCAAAAGACCTGCTACCATCCAAATTCTTTGGATATTTTTAGAACGTTGTTCTTTTGGGCTAAGTGATGAATCTACGTGAGCCATAATTTTATTTTTTTGATATTAGTAAATGTAGAGTAGATTTTTGCTTCTTTATAAGATACAAATTGTTTTGTAAATGAAAATTAAATAGAATACTTAAATTCTAAACTACTTTTAGATTAGTGATTTACAATCGTAATTTTTAATTTGTAATTAGCTTTGCTGCTTTGGCAAGTCGTAATCGATTTCTATACAAGATAGAAAAATGTAAATACAAATACCCAAACTAAATCTACAAAGTGCCAGTACAATCCTACTTTTTCTACCATTTCGTAGTGTCCTGTACGACGATAAACACCCATTACTACATTATAAAAAATGATAATATTCAAGATTACTCCGATAAGTACGTGGCAACCATGGAAACCAGTAATAAAGAAGAAAAAGTCTGCAAAAAGTGGTGGTCCATATTGGTTTTGAACCAAGTTAGCACCAAAGCCCGTCGAACGAGCTACCTCGTCCATACTTGTAACAAACATTTCAGTTCCATGAATAAAGTGAGCCCATTCCCACGCTTGGCAGCTAAGAAAAGCAACACCACCTAAGATAGTCCAAAGCATCCATTTTTCTACTTCTGCTTGTCTTTCATCTTCATTAAGAGCTGGGCTATGACCTGCCTCAACAGCCAAAACCATAGTAACACTACTCATAATCAGAATAAAAGTCATGATACCAACAAAAACAAGAGGGGCATCTATGCCATGAAAAAGAGGCATAGAATTAAATACTTTTTCTGGAATAGGCCAATAGGCTTGAGAAAATATAAATTCACTTGCTTCTCCTTGAAATGAAGGAAAAGAAAAACGAGCTACTCCATACGAAATAAGAAAAGCTCCAAAGGTAAAGACATCGGAAAGGAGGAAAAACCACATCATTAGTTTTCCATAACTTGCCTTTAATGGTTCGTTTCCACCGTCCCACATGCTACGCACAGGCGCATTCATTTGTGGTGTAGTAGAGTCTGCAATAACTTCTGCTGCCATTGTATAAGTTGTATATAGATTTTTGTAATAAGATTTTTTAATAAAATAAAAGTAAGACTAATTTTGTTTTGAATTTCTTCGCATCTTTCATCTTAGTTTTAATTTGATTTATTGTGTAAAATTAGTTAGAAAACTGCAAAATTCCTTATGTTAGACTATTAAAATATAGATTTTTTTATAACTTTTTGAATTTAACCTACTTAAATTGTTGTAAATCAGTTTGTTTGTGAAAAAATCAACTTTGTTTTTATTCAAAAAAACTCTATTAATAATATGCCTACTTCTACTTTGAAGAAAATTTATGCAAAAAATATTGCCCTTCTTCGTTTTTTGTTTAGCCTTCTTGTCAATGCTTTTACATTTTTTGGAATCATCTACTGGAAATGGAGTTTCTTTACAGTCATTTATTTGTACTGGGCAGAAGAAGTAATTCGTATTATTTTTAGCTTAATAGAAAACAGAATTGAATACCATAAAAAATTGATACCAAAGTTAAAATTTCAAACAATCAATAAAGCAACTCTGACAATGCTTTTTCCCATGTTTATTTATTTTGTTTTTATTATTGTAATTGTTGGAATTATTGCTGCTCCAAATCATGATGTTGTGATAGATAATTTAATTACAATACTTTTTAAAAATACAGAATTTAATCTTAATTTAATTTTAGCCATTCTTAGCGAAGTCATAATTTTAGTATATCTATTAATTAAAAATAATTCTGAAAAACAAAGTAAAGATGTTTTGAATATATCATTCGAAAAAGATACAGAAGAGTACCAAAACAGTTTGACTGAGAGCCAAAATCAATCATTTTCTACTCAAATGATAGTTTTACATCTCTCTATTATTCTGGGTACATTTCTTTACCTTGTTGCCAACACAGATAAATTACCAATTCAAATAGATTTGGGAGAAGCTGGAAAGTTTGCTTTTGTGATTGTTTTTGCAACTATACAAACGATAGCAGAAGTGTTAGTTTTTGTGAAGAGTAGGAAATGATTGTTCATAATTGAAATTTTTTTGAGCAAAAGGCTAAAGCATTTTCTCTACAAATTAAAATTCTGTAATTTTAGCACGATTTTTTGAGTACTTATTTCAGATTCATTAATTATCAAAACTAATTACCCTTATTCAATGAAATTTCTAGTTCCTATCCTTCTAATAAGTATTTTAAGCCTTTCCTTTATATCTAAAAAAACATTTCAAACCGACAAAAATCAAATTACAGTAAAAGAATTTATTTCCTTTTTCGAAAATCGTACAAATCCAGATGATATTGATAAAGAAATTGGTAAGAAAGAATGGATTTATGTTAGTTCGGAAAAACACGGAGCTACACAAGTAGATATGTGGATGTTCGAAATCTATTATCATAATGTTCAGTATATTATGCAAAGTATTTTTTCTTCACAAAAAGGACTAAAAACAAATCAATTACAACTTCATTTTCAGAATCGTCAGCCGTATGAAGATTTTATTGCTCAATTTGTAGATTTTAGACTAGACCAGTTCAAACAAGAGAAAAAAGGAAATATTTATATAACACATTATAAAAATGATAAATATTTTGTTTATACAATTATTGATAGAGCGCAAAAAATGCCTTATCGGGTTACGATTGCAGAATTACCTTAACAAATCGTAACTTAGCAACATTTTCTAATAAATGGGTAATCATTTCTGAATTATATTCATAATTTTTAAATCGTAAATCATAATTTTTTAATTTATGGCTGAATCAATATTAATACTTATTTTCATTGTCTTTATTATTTTGTTTGCTGTTTATTCTCGTACCAAAAAATTGAGACAAAATTTTAGGCACAATATGGAAGACGAAGAAGTCGCTATCGAACCAGCAGAACCAAAAGCTAGGCGTTCGTTGGAGGATACATTAAAGGCTCTTCGCCAGCCTCATTATCTTCCAAAAATAGAAGAAGAAGAAAACCCTGCCGAAAATCTTTTGCAAGAAGTAAGGCAGCGTAGAGCAAAAGAGCTGGCAGAACGAAACAAAAGTTTGAAAGATATTCCTGAAAAAAAACCAATTATTCCTCAGTTGGGAAATCCTATTGTCGAAAGCCCAGAAACAAGGCGTTTGAAAGAACAATTAAATCGTGGGATTCAGAGCGAGCAAGATGTAGATAATGCTATGAATAGAGGAGGGCAAAAACCTAGAAACTATTCTATGAGCAGCGAAACAGGGCATCAAGACAAATATGAAAGACCACAAAGTTCGGGTAATAAATATAAGAATATGATGCAAAGTTCAGAATCTGTACGAGATGCCTTTATAGCTTCTGAAGTTTTTAAAACTAAATTTTGATTTCTATCTAATTATTTATAAATAAAATACAAATATAGTTTGCTGATTCCCTTATCAAAGCAAGCTAATTTGGTTCTGAATTATGTACAAATCCCTTGTTTATATTTTTTGTCTGTGTAGTTTTTTTATTTCTTTTTTTGGAGAGAATAGAAAAACAATAGCTCAAAATTCATTTAAAAGTCAAAATTCGTCTTTCGAAAAAATCAACAAAACTAAAGGTCAAAAAATAGAATTTATTTTAGACAAAACTTTGAGAGGACATTCGACAGGTGTACAGAACATTCGTTTTAGCCCTGATGGAAAATGGATTGCTTCGGCTTCCCTTGACCAAACAGTTATTATTTGGGACGTAAAAACAGGGCTTTTAAGGCATCGTTTGCGTTCTCATTCGGCAGGTGTTTATGAGGTTACTTTTAATAAAAGTGGTGATTTGTTGGCGAGTGCTTCCGAAGATGGAACAGTTTGTTTGTGGGATTCTCGTCGTGGCAAACTTTTAGGAACATACAAAAACAAGCCTTTGTCTTTATCAAATGGGCTTCTTTTGCGTTCGGTTTCTTTTGTTGTTTTTTCTCCAAATAATAAATATTTGTATTTTGGTGGCGACAATGGCTACATTATGCGTGTTCGAATTGATATTGCGAATCAGATTCCTACACAGGTTTTTTCTATTAATTCAGAAAAAGATTTACTTTCAAATACCATTACAGGAGGTACAATAGCTAGTACAGGAAAAGAATTAATTTTTAGTGTTGATCATTATGTGTATGCTATTTCGCTTCAAAATCATCAATTTGTGCGCCGTTTTCATCATTCCAAATCAGATATAAATGATATTGTAGTTGGTGCAAAGGCGAATCAAATTACGGGGTGGGGTTTCGATGGAACGCTTGTTACATGGGATTATTTTACTACAAAAAAGATAGATGTTTTTAAGGTTGCGCCCAAAGAAAATTATAGTGCAGCTTCGTATAGTAAAGATGGAAAGTGGGTAGCAACAGGAGCAAATGGAAAGGTTGCCAAAATTTGGGATACCAAAACAAAAGAAAATCTGGCAATACTTACAGAGCATAAAAAAGTAGTGCGAGTATGCCGTTTTAGCCCCATTGAAAACAAAGTTGCAACAGCTTCTTATGATGGACGAATCTATATTTGGAAAGAAAAAACAGAAAAAGATGAGCTAAAAGAGATAGAAAAACAAGACGCTAAAATATTAGCAAGTACAAATAAAACAGAGCAGAAAGAAGAAGTTATAATAAATGCTAGTCCAAATATTAGTTCTGCAAAAGGAGGCTGTGATACTGTTTTTGTGGACAGGGTTGTCGAAAAAATAGTTGAAAAACCTATTTATTTTGAGGCGAAAGTGGATAAGGATTGGAATACAACCTTTGCAAAAGTCAAAGAGCTGATTGTTTATGTTCGTGATACAGTATATGTTAGAGATACAGTTTACCAAAATGTTTTTGTAACAATAGACCCCAAAAAAGAAACTCAAGATACAAAAGAAACCAAACTTGATAAGCAATTTCAAGTAGGCAAAACACTCAATTTTTCTAATATTCAATTTGAAAAAGGAACATCAAAATTACTTTATCAGGCTTATTCAGATTTGGAAAATCTAGTTTTAGTTTTGAAAAAATATCCTAATATGAAAATTATATTGGGTGGACATACAGACAATGTAGGTTTGCATACTGTAAATCTTCGCCTTTCTGGAGAGCGTGTCAAGACTGTTCAAAGTTATTTGATTTCAAATGGAATTGCACGTTCACGCATTCAGACACGAGCCTATGGTGGAACAAAACCTATTGCCAGCAACAAAGAAGAAAAAACAAGAAAGTTGAATCGAAGAGTGGAAATAACTGTTCTTTCAAAATAGAGGTTATAGTTGAGCCTTCACAAGCATAGACTTCCAAAGAAAGGGCAAACGACCACATCCTATGAAATGTGTTACTTTAAAGTCAGCTTCTTCCAAAAGTTGTGTAAGTGTTTTTTTAGACCAAAACTTTATATGTCCTCCGTCCCAAAGAGCACTAAAATGAGTATCCATTTTTCCTGTGATTGATAATAAAAGGTTTTTTAGATAACCATGATAAGGTGTCGTGAGCAGTATTTCGCCACCCTTGTTTTGTTGGAGAATATGTTTGCAGAAAGAAATATATTTTCTTGGGTCATAAAGGTGTTCAATTACTTCAGTCGAGATGATAGTGTCAAATTTAAAATCTACTAGTTCAGTAGGTAAAGAATCTGTACTCAAATCTTGTAAAAAGAAACGCTTTTTTCCTCCTTGTTCTATTTGACATTCCTTACGTTGATTTGCTATTTTTATTCCATTTTTAGATGCATCAGTCCCATATACTTCAAAACCATTCTGAAGCAAAATTGCTGTTAACCAGCCATTTCCACAACCGACATCTAAAATTAATTTATTCTTGTTTTTATTTAATAAAGAAAGGATATTATCTACCAAATAATTTTCTGTATGGTCATTGTTGGCTGTTGTATAACCGTAGTCTTTGTATTGGCTCATTGTTTGATTATAAAGAAAGTTTTGATATTATATTTTATCTATTCTATCCACAAACGCTTATTTGGAATAGTATTTTTACCAAAAGTAAGAGTTGCATGTAGTCCAAAGACAGGAGTTTGTTGGTTTAGTTTGCGTGTAGGTTTTATTTCTTTTTCATTCATATCAAATTGCGCAAGAGCAATGTATTGTTTGGTATGAAAACCTGCAAAAACTCCCAAATAAATATTTTTGTAAATAGGAAAAAGCCATTCTGTTTGTATGCGTTGTTCTTGAAAAAAACGGCGTTCTGAATCTGGGTGTATTTTCTGAATTTCTTTAAAAAGCTCAAAAGAAATTGTTCCGATAAGTTTTTTTTCTGGATTATTTTTTGAAATATTAAAATATTTATTGGCTGAAAACTGAAAACGAAGCCTAGAAATAGGCTTGTAAAAAGAGTTATTTGACAAAATTCTCTCAAAGGCTATTTGTTGCCAAAAAGTAAAATCTATTTTTTTGATAGTAGAATAATGACGCAAATGACTACGCAAAGTATTTGTATTAATATTCAATTCAGAATAACGATAAGAAAGCCCACCAATCCATTTTTGAGAAAGTAATCTTTCATAACTTAGGTATAAGATTTTTTGATAAAAATAATCCCCATCGGTCATGTTCATAGTAGAACGTTTGCCCAAGGCTCGCACATAAAAAGTGTTTCTTGAGGCAAAATCATTACCTAAAGTAGTATTTTTATTAAATTTATTTGGACTAATTTGAATAGCCAAGCCTAGCCAAATATCAGTATCCAAACGTACTTTTTCTTTTGGATAATCATTTTGACTGTATAAATTCAATGAAACCCAAAAGGTAATAAAAATCAAAATTGTATTTTTCATTAAGTAGTAGTATTTAATTTGTATCTGTGTGTATTTTGTTCTGATTTTTTTGCCCCAACTACAAAACATTCAAAGTTTGTTCTTTTATTTTTTCTAACTCTTCTTTCATTTCCACAACAAAATGTTGTATGTCAGCGTCGTTAGCTTTCGAACCAATGGTGTTTATTTCTCTTCCCATTTCTTGAGCTACAAAGTTTAGTTTTTTTCCACTTGTATTATTTTTATTTAATTCTTTCAAGAAATAATCAATGTGTGTTTTTAGCCGTACTTGTTCTTCTGCAATATCTAGTTTTTCGGCATAATAAATAACTTCTTGCTCAAAACGATTTCTATCAAAATTATCCGAATTAACAACACTTTCGATGTTCTTTTCTAATTTTTGACGAATTTTCTCTGTTCTGCGAGGCTCTATTTTATTGATTTTTACAAGCAAATTTTGGATAGAATTTAGACATTCTTCTATTTGATTTTGTAAAGATTTTCCTTCTTCTTTTCGAAATTCATTACAATCTAAAAGAGCCTTTTCTATCGTTTGATAAATAGCCTTCCAATGTGATTCGACAGCTTCTTCATTTGCTTTTTCTATAAAAATATTGTCTTGCATCATCACAATTCTGAAAATATCATTTGTTGGCGCATTTAATTCTTTAGCTGAATTTGTCATTGCTTCATAATAACTATTTACAAGTTGTTGATTTACAGTTAGTTTGGAGATGCTCTCTTCTTTCGAAACATAATTTAGATTAATATATACTTTTCCTCTTTCTAAAATTTTTTGTGCTAGATTTTTTACTTCAATTTCTTTATCTGCAAACAGTTTGGGAAGGCGAAGACTGCAATCCAAATATTTCGAATTGACTGTCTTTATTTCTGTGTTAATAGTATATTCCTCGTTTTCTAAGTTGCTACTTCCGTAACCTGTCATTGATTTTAACATAGTCTTTTTTTTGCTTACTTATGTATGAATTAAATTTTATTTTTTTGAAGTGATAAAGATAAGAAAGTTTGACGTAATATGGCTTTACATATTTCAGGGCATGTTCATAAAAAATACATACACTTATAAGCAATTTTTATTGTATATAACTGATAAATTTTTATGAACATGCTTTGTTATATATCTTTTATTCATACTCATTACTCTCAAAAACTTTATTCTCTTTTCTATAAAAAAACATATCCATTTGCCAAAGCATATCATCTTTTTTTCTTCGCATAATATCCACTAAATCAGCACAATAAAAGCCTTTGTTATCTAAATACTGACAAAGTTCATAAAAACGAAGGCTATTTTGTGAAGCATCTTCATCATTTTGTACAATTTGAAAATTATATACTTCTATGATTAATAAATCGGCTTGTTCTAATGTTTTGGTTGCGCCTTCTAAAATAGGAATTTCAAAGCCGTGTGTATCTAGTTTTATACAAAAAGGAGGTTTCAAATCATTTTTTTTGACCTGCAAATCAATCGTTGTAACAGGAACAGTAATGCAGTTGGTTGCTAGTTTTTCTTTAGAAGCCAATCCTGCATGAAGGTCAGAAGCATCAAAATAAATCTCACCTTCAGCATCACCAGCAGCAGCCATACAAATCGAAATATTTTGCTTTTTTGATTGAAAACGCTCCAAATCCTTACGGTGTCCTTCTTGCGCCTCAACAAGTAAATAATGCGAATTTGGAAAGAATTGCATCGCTAATTCTGTCCATCTTCCATCAGAAGCTCCCACATCTATAAAACTTTTTGGGGAGGTATGTTTTGCGCTGCGTTCTAATCCACCAGCCATTGTGAGTGAATTTCGGTCAATTTTATCTATGTGATAGCCCAATTTGTTGATGAAGGCTTTTAGGGAGCGTACTAATTTTTGTTTCAAACTGAATATTGATTATTTATAAATCAGAGTTATTTAAGAAAAATGAATGTACAAAATTAGAAAACCCTTTTTCAATCTCAAAACATAAAGAACGATTACTTAATTTTATTGATTTTTTAGAATAAAAAGTACACTAAGATTAGAAAAAATGTAAAATAAGAGTGGATTTTTATAATAATTTTAAGCAACTTTGTATGTTAAGAAATTTATTTACTTCTAAGAAAAGTTATTTTTATTCTATTCTTAATCAATCCAACAAAAATATTTTTACTTTAAAAAAACACTATAAAACTCTTTTTTTTCAAAACAAGATTACTAAATATTTCTTGATGTTTTTGTATGCAATAGTTTTGATAGTAGCTTTTTTTGCCTTTCAGAGTATATTTTCTATTTCTTATGCACAAAGAAATATGTCTTTCGAACATATTACTATTGATGAAGGGCTTTCACAAAATACACCTAATATTTTTTTTCAAGATTCTCGTGGATTGCTTTGGATAGGTACACAAGACGGATTAAATATGTATGATGGAATAAAATTCCATCACTACAAACGTGCCGTGGATAATACAAATTCGATTTCTGATAATCTAATTCTTTGTATTACAGAAGACCAAGAAGGGAATATTTGGATAGGAACAGAAGGAGGGTTGAATGTTTTTGATTTTTCAAAACAATATTTTATTAGATATAGAAATAACCCAGATGAGAGTAATAGTATTGTTAATAATACAGTACGTTCGCTTCATTGTGATAGAAACGGAGAAATTTGGGCAGGAACAGATGAGGGATTAGTACATTTTTTAAAAGACTCTCAAACTTTCGAAACATTTAGAGAAGAAAAACTAGATGAGTCTGTTGTGCTGTGTTTTTTAGAAGACAAAAATGAAACGTTATGGGTAGGTACAAATGCAGGTTTGGCTGCATTTAACAGAAAAGAAAAAAAGTTTGAAAAACGAGGCTTTAGGCGTGATGCCATCAATGGAATGGCAATGGATAATGCAGGGCATATTTGGGCAGGAGGAACAAGAGGACTTTTCAAACGCACCTTTCAAACTAAGAATTATATTGATGTTGTTCAAAATAGATATTTGACTATAAATAATGTATTTATTGATAGCCGAGGATTACTTTGGCTCATGACAAACGATGGGTTACAATATCTAAAACCGTGGTATAATTCGCCTCGTTTGCGTGTTATTCGTACTCGTAATACTGACCCTTCTAGTCTTTCTTCGAATGATATTCTGACAATGTTTGAAGACCAAGCAGGAATTTTTTGGATTGGAACAAATGGTTATGGTATAAATAAGTTTGATAGAAACAGAATAAAATTTGATACTTATACCGTTTCTCGTACTGGACTGAGTGATAATACGGTGCGTAGTGTTTTGGAAGATAAGCATGGTATTCTTTGGATAGGTACAATACAAGGATTGAATAAATATAAAGAAAATGCAGAGCAGGCTTCTGTCATCGGAACACTTGTTGGAAAGGGGATTTATGCTTTATATGAGGATAATGAAAATCAAGTTTGGGTCGGAACGGTTGAGAATGGAGTTTATATATTTGATAATAATAGGGCAAGTTTGGGCGCAAATTTCAAAAAACATCTTACTAAAAAAACTACAAAAGGATTATTGAGTAATTCTATCCGTGTTATTTATCAAGATAAAACAGGAACAGTTTGGGTCGGAACAGACAAAGGAGGTATTTCAAAATATGATAAAAAAACAAATTCGTTCAAGACTTTTGTACATCAGCCAAACAATCCAAATTCGTTGTCTAATAATAGAATAAGAGGTATTTATGAAGATTCAGAAGGAATATTATGGGTAAGTACTTATGGTGGTGGGCTAAATAAATTTGATACAAAGACCCAACGTTTTTTTGCTTATAAAAGTGATGCAAATAATAAAGAAAGTATCAGTACAAACCGAGTTTATCCTGTTTATGAAGATGATAATGATAATTTTTGGGTACTTACTTATGGTGGTGGACTTAATTCTTTAAACAGACAAACTGGAAAATTTGGGCATTTTACAGAAGAAAACGGACTTCCAAATAATGTGCTTTATGGAGTCTTAGAAGATTCTAAAAAGAATTTGTGGTTTAGCACTAATAGAGGAATTAGTAAATTTACACCTTTAGATACTACTTTTGTTAATTTTGGGGTAGAAGATGGTTTGCAGGCAAATGAATTTAATTCGGGTGCATATGCAAAAGGAAAGTCTGGTATGATGTATTTTGGAGGAATCAATGGTCTGAATTATTTTAATCCTGATAGCATAAAAGGTAATAGTTATGTTGCACCTATTTTATTTACCAACTTTCAGATTAATAATAAAAATATACAGATTGGAGATAGTAGTGTTCTTCAAAATCATATTTCTCTTACCGAAAAAATAGAATTGACTCACAAACAAAATTCATTTTCTTTTTTCTTTGCTTCCTTGCATTATTCATTTCCTCAAAGAAATAAATATCAATACAAATTAGAAGGCTTTGATACAGACTGGGTAGAATCAAATAGAGGAGAGGCTTATTATACCAATTTAGATGCAGGAGATTATACTTTTTTAGTCAAAGGTTCTAATTCAGATGGGGTCTGGAACGAAACTCCTATTTCTGTCAAAATTTATATTATAGCAGCGTGGTATAATGCACTTTGGGCAAAAACAGCATTTGTGGTCATTGTACTTTTAATTCTTTATTTAATATATAAATGGAGAATGTGGCGAGTAGAACAAAAGAAAAAAGATTTAGAAGACAAAATTAGGACACGAACCAAAGAACTAACACAAGAAAAAGAAAAGGTAGAAAAACAGAATACAATGATAGAATCAGCCAATAAAAAAATTATGGATTCTATTCGTTATGCACAGCGCATTCAAGATGCTATTATTCCTTCTGGAGAAGAAATGAAAGAAGCTTTTAGAGAGCATTTTATACTTTTTCAACCTCGTGATATTGTGAGTGGAGATTTTTATTGGGCATGGAAAAATGATGGAATAAGTCAGTTTGCAGTGGTGGACTGTACAGGACATGGTGTTCCAGGGGCAATTATGTCGGTGGTTGGTTTTGCTATGTTAGAACAAACAACCAAAGTCAAAAAAATAGATGAGCCTTCAAAAATATTGACTGAAATGAATGAAGGAATTGTAGATTGGTTGAAACAAAATGAAGGAAATGTACTTCACCAGACAGGAAAAATGTGGAAAAGCCGTGATGGAATGGATATGTCGATGATTAGTTTAGATAAAAAAAATCGTAAAATTGTATTTTCGGGAGCAAAAAATTCATTATTCTATACCAAAAATGGTGAAATAATAGAAGTAAGAGGAGATAAATTCTCTATTGGTGGAACACTACTCAAACAAAAACAAAAAACATTTACAGATAAGTATATCAGTCTTCAGCAAAATGATATGGTTTACCTTACAACAGATGGCTTTTTAGACCAATTTGGTGGTATAGAAAGTAAAAAATTCTCTAAAAAGAGGTTTATAGAAACACTAAGCAAAATACAGCATCTGCCTCTGACAGAACAGCACAGAAAATTAAAAGAGAGTTTTGTTCATTGGCAAGGAACACAACGCCAAATTGATGACATGCTTGTTGTAGGAATCCGAATGTAATAACTTATCATAATCATAAGTTAGTAGAAATTTAATATAATTTTAATTTTTTATCAATATGTTATTAACACACTGAAAAATAGCTTGTTTGATGAGAAATAAAATACTATTAACAATACTTTTTATAAAATTTTGTAAAAATCATTTTGTCTTCATCTAAATTTTGACTTAATTGCGTTCGGAAAAATTACATTTTGTTAAAAGAACAGATAAATTAATGGTGTTTGAAATAGGTTTTATTAAGGAAAATTATTCTTTTATAGAATAAAAATAGGTTTTTTGTTTAAAAATACTTATCTTAACAATCCCCTTCAACAACTATTAATATAGTGTTACAAAATAAAAACATTTTTTCATTTCAATTATAATTTATGATTTTTAGTCATAATATAATTCATTTTAAATTTTATTCAATAAAAATTAAAATGAATTATTAAATATATGGCTATCAAAATAAATATACCCTCCGATAAATTATTATTCTAAATTTTTCATTAACAATTAACAATTTACTCATGAAGAGAAAATTATTACTTAGTATGACGTTGATGTTCTTGCTCGTTAGTTCGGCTTGGGCGCAACGCACAATTACGGGTACTGTAACTTCTGAAGAAGGCTCGTTACCAGGTGCAACTGTTCAAATTAAAGGAACAACACAAGGAACGCAAACTGACATGGAAGGACGATATACCCTTACAGTTCCAGAAGGAAATGATGTATTAGTATTTAGTTTTGTTGGCTTTACTGCACAAGAACAAACAATCGGTAACCGTACAGTTATTGATGTTGTTTTGGTAGAAGGTAGCGCACTTAGTGAAGTAGTAGTAACTGCTTATGGTACTCAAAAAAGAGAAGCTCTTACAGGTGCAATCTCTGAAGTTAGTGCAAAGCAAGTTGCAGACCTTCCTAGTGGTAACGTACTTCAAGGACTTAATGGTAAAGTAGCTGGTGTTCAAATCATTCAACAGAGTGGACAACCAGGTAGCGCACCAACAGTTCGTTTTAGAGGTATTGGCTCAATTAATGCTTCTGCTGCTCCACTTTATGTAGTAGATGGTATCCCTTTTTATGGTAATATCAACACTATTAATAACCAAGATATTGCAAATATCACATTTCTTAAAGATGCTTCTGCTGCAGCTCTTTATGGAAGTAGAGGTGCAAATGGTGTAATTATCATCACTACAAAAAAAGGAAGCAACAACAAAGTACGAGTTACTTTTGATACTCGTTTAGGTATTTCTACTAGAGGTATTCCTGATTATAATGTAATGACTGACCCAGGTAAATATTATGAGGCTCGTTTTCAAGCGATTCGTAATGATTTAATTGTGGGTGGTGCTGATGCTGCTTCTGCTTCTGCTGACGCTGCTGAATATTTGATTACAGATACTGATGGAGTATTAGGTTACCCATTAAACTATAATGTATATAATGTGCCAGATAATCAAGTAATTGACCCAACAACAGGAAAATTAAACTCTGGAGCAAATTTATTATACCAAGAAAAATGGGAAGATGAGTTGTTTAACACAAGTAGTACATACTGGCAATCATATGTATCACTAGCAGGTGGTAACGAATCTACTGATTATTATGTATCATTAGGATATGATGATAACATTGGATATATCGTAAACTCTGGCTTTGAGCGTTACACAGGAAAAATGAAAGTAAACACAAAAGTTAATAAATATGTTGATTTAGGTGCAAATGTTAATTACTCTTATACTCAACAACGTAATGTTGATGGAGATGGAACAAGTGCATATAGTAATCCTATTCAGTTTGCTCGTAGTGTAGCTCCTATCTATCCAGTATTTGCTTATGTAGATGGACAGCAAGCTCTTGACAGTGACGGAAACCCTCAATATGACGACGGTACAGGTAGAATTACAGGCGTTTCTCGCCCGTATGCTTCTCTTCAAAATCCAGCAGCTACTTCTCGTTTAGATATAAATCGTAACAATAACAATAACGTTTTTGGTACTGCATATACAAGAGTAAACTTTACAGATTACTTAAACTTTACATATAACATTGCTGTAGACATAAGAGATAGAGCAATTACAGAGTTTGATACACCTCAATATGGTGATGCTGCAGGTGATGTAAATGGTCGTTTGAATGAGTACGCTATTCGTAATCAAAATATCACTCAACAACAATTATTGAACTTTGAGAAATCATTTGACTTACACAACATAACAGCTCTTTTAGGACATGAGTACAACTCTCTTAATTATCGTTACTTACAGTCACACAAAACTAATTTCCTTTTACCAGATCAGCCTGTCTTAGATTTTGGTGCAAATATTCAAGGAATAAATGGTCTTGAAAGAGATTATAATGTAGAAGGTTATTTTGCAAGAGTAATGTATGATTATAATGATAAATATTACTTCAATGCAAGTTTTAGAAGAGATGGTTCTTCTGTATTTGCTCCTGAAAACCGTTGGGGTAACTTCTATGGATTAGGTGCTGCATGGAGACTTTCTCAAGAAAGTTTCTTAGAAGATGTAAGTTGGATAAACGAACTTAAATTGAAAACAAGTTATGGAGAGCAAGGAAATGATAATCTTCTTTATGCAACTGATGCAAGAAAAAGTAATTATCAGTCTAACAGAAACTTTTATCCATATAGAGATCAATTCCAAGTTGTTCCTAGTGATGGAGCATTATCTGTACAGTTAGCTTTCTTAGGTAATAAAGATGTATCTTGGGAAGTAAACAGAAACTTTAATGTAGGTTTTGATTTAGCTGCATTTGATAACAGATTAGATGTAAATGTAGAGTACTTTACTCGTACAGTATCAGATATGCTTTTTGACACTCCACTTCCTTTATCAACAGGTAATCCATCTTTTCCTGAAAATGTTGGAGATATGGTAAACAAAGGGATTGAACTTTCTGTTAGAGGAGAAGTACTGAAAACCAAAGACTTCTCTCTTGGAATTACTATAAATGCAACACACTACAAAAATGAAATTACTCGCCTTCCTCAAGAATTTATTGATGATAGCCAGTTTCGTTTAGTAGAAGGGCGTTCTAGATATGATTATTTCTTAAGAGAATATGCTGGATATAATCCTGAAAATGGTAACACAATGTGGTATAAAGATATTCTTAACGACAATGGAGACCCTACAGGAGAGCGTGAAACTACTGAGCTAATAGGTGAAGCAACTGAATACTTTACAGGAGATTCTCCTATTCCAGATGTATATGGTGGATTTGCATTTGATTTTTCTTATAAATCATTTGACTTAGGTTTAAACTTTGCCTACCAAATAGGTGGCGAAGGTTATGACGGTGTGTATTGGGGATTATATGATATGTCTTCTCTAGCAGGTGAAAATCTTGTTAATGAAGCATATACTGATACTTGGACTCCAGAAAATACAACAGCAGAATATCCTAGATTGAGTGCAAGTTCAGCTCGTAATAATTATTCAGCATCAGATTTGTATTTAATAGATGCAAGTTATTTAAGTTTGCAAAATGTTAGTCTAGGATATAACTTTGATAAGTCAATCACAGACAAATTAAGAGTAGGTTCTTTAAGAGTATTTGCTCTTGCAAATAATGTAGGGATTCTTTCTAAAAGACAAGGATATGACCCTAGATTAAGTCTTACGGGTACAAGTTCTAATGAGTATAGTCTTATGAGAACAATGACATTTGGTTTGAATGTACAATTTTAATATTCAACTTTAAACTTTAATTAAATTATGAAAAAGTGGATAACAGGAGTTGTCTTAGCTACAATGCTTAGTGGTTGTGCTAAAGATGCTCTAGAAACAGAAAACAAAGAGTTTGTAGCTCAAGAACAATTACAAGCCTTAGCTGCAAACCCAGAATCATTACTTACTTATACAAATTCTGTAGAAGACGGTACTAATTCATTCCTTAGACAATACAAAACATATCAAGGCACAACAAGCTCATCACATGATGATTACGGCTTGAAATCTATTGATTTAGGTCTTGATTTGATGTCTAACAATATGCCAATGCTCGTAAACCAATGGGCTAGTGGATATTATACATATACAGGTAGAGTACAAAATAGTAGAATTACTACTAAAGTTTGGAACTTTTATTATACTGTAATTAGAGATGCTAATCTTATCTTAGCAACTACTCCTGCTGATGTTGAGGCACAAGAACTTCTTTATACTAGAGGTAGATTATTGGCTTTGAGAGGTTTTGCTTATTTCAACCTTATTCGTTTGTATGCTGATGGAGACAAAGGTATTCCTTTGAGAACTTTAGAGCAAAATGAAGATGGAAGAACCTCTACTGCTGTAATTGTAGCTCAAGCAAAAGCTGACCTAGAAGAAGCTTATGACCTTCTAAATGGTTATGCTAGACCATCTAAAGTACAAGTAGATCAAAATGTAGTAGCTGGTATTTTGGCTAGATATTACCTAGAATATGGCAACTATGGTCAAGCTGCAACAATGGCTAGACAAGCATATAATGCTGGAGCACCAGATACAGAAGCAACTCTTGTTGATGGTTTTGATGATATTGCAAGTCCTAGTTGGATATGGGGAGCAGATATTACAGCAATTACTTCAGGTATCTATGCTTCTTTCTTTTCTCAAGTAGCAACATTAAACCCAGGTTATGCTGGTTTGTTAGGACACTATAAGTCTTTAGACAAGCGTCTTTATGACAACCTTTCAGCTACAGATATACGTACTCAAAACTGGTTTGCAGAGCCAGGTAATGCTGATTACCCTGCTTATGTAAACTTTAAGTTTTTAGATGCTACTTTCTTTGAAGGTGATTATGTATTTATGCGTACTGCAGAAATGTTGCTTATTGAAGCAGAAGCTAAAGCTCTTAATGGAGATAATGGTGGAGCACAAGCAGTATTATCTGAGTTTATGTCAGTAAGAGACCCTCAATACTCTGCTGCTGATAATGTAAACAACAGTGTACTAGATATGATTCGTGTTCAAAGAGGTATCGAGCTTTGGGGTGAAGGTTTTGCTTTTTATGATATGAAACGTTGGAACAATGAGTTAAAGCGTGATTATCCAGGTAGTAACCACCCTGCTTTTGGTAAAAACTTAAATTACCCAGCTAATTCACCTAAGTTCCAATTACAGATTCCTATTTCTGAGATTAATGCTAATCCAGCTATCGGACCTGGTGACCAAAATGCACAATAATTTAACTTTACTTGTTTGATAGATAAAAAATCTAATAAATAAGAAAAATTAAATCTAAAAAACTACTAAGAATTTATTTTCTTAGTAGTTTTTTTTATTAAAAAAAATACTTTTTTAGAATAAAAAACTCCTTAGAAACAGCAATTAAATAAATTACTATTTTGCAATTTTAATTCATTGATATTCAGTAATTTTTAATTAGCTTCGCTGTTTTAGCAGCTCATAAACGATACTTAACTATTTTTAACCACAATAATTACTTATTTATATCAAACAGATGCGACCTTTTGAGTATTTTTTGCATCTACTTTTTAAACTACCATCTTTACTTGTTAGTAATTAGACCCATTTTTCAATAAACTAACTTATCATACAATGAAATTAAATTATAAATTATACAAAATAAGAGTAAGTAAAATAATAGGAGTATTTTCTTTATTAATTTTACTAAGTTACTCTACAACTACTTCTGCTCAAATAGCTCAAGGTTCTTTTGGATATTACACAGATGCGAATCGCTTTGCCCAAACTATCCCAACAATGGGAGCAAATGCACGTATTCAAGGAATTGGAGGAGCAGCAACTGCTATTGGTGGAGATATTAGCTCGGCTTCTGTCAATCCTGCTGGTTTAGGATTTTTACAACGTTCAGAAATTACATTTTCGCCTTCTTTATCTTTTTTAGGCTCAGATGCTACTTATAATTTAGATTCTCAAAACCTACCAACAGAAGACTCAAAACTTAATTTTAACTTTGCTCAACTTGGTGCTGCATTCGTATTACCTTCAAATAATTCATCTGGATATAAGGGAGGAGCTTTTTCTATTTCATATAGCCGACTCAATAGTTTTCATAGACGTACAAGTTATGAAGGAACAAATTCAGAAAACTCTATTATAGATTATTTCTTAAATCAAGCCGATGGAATCCCTTGGAATGCCATTTATCCTTCAGGTGGAGCAACTGATTTATTAGCTTTAGCCTATGATGCCTATTTGATTAATGAAGATTTTGATTATGATAATGGTGGACAAAATACATATTACTCTCCTGTTCCTATTGCACCTACACAACAGCGTGAAACAATAGACTATTTAGGTTCTCAAAGCCAGTGGAATTTTGCTTATGGTGGAAATTATAATGATAAATTATTCTTTGGTGCAGGTTTAGGAATTCAATCATTCAAATACAAAGAAGAAAAGCGTTATGAAGAAACTGTAACAGGAAACCCAATAAACCCAAATCAAGTAAAGGCACTAAATAGTTTAGTGATTGGAGAAAATTTATCTATCAACGGAACAGGAGTAAACCTTACAGCAGGCATAATTTATAGACCTATTTATGCAGTGCGTTTGGGAGCAAGTATCATGACACCTACTTATTTTGCCGTTGATGATACCTATAATGCAAACCTTAGAGTGCTTTACAATAATTATAATTTTGGAGATGATGATAGTGGAAATCCAATTATTCTTAACGATACAGACCAAATAAATACGCTTGATGTAGAAAGTACTTATAATATGACAACGCCACTGCGTGCCTCTTTGGGAGCTGCATTTTTTGTGGGAAAGTTTGGTTTTATTAGTGCCGATGTAGATTTTATCAACTATCAATCTTCCAAATTACTTAGCCCTCCTCAAGAATTTAGCTTTACAGCAGATAACCAAACTATCAAAAATCTGTATGCTTCTACAATGAACTACCGAGTAGGCGCAGAACTTCGTATCAAAACATTTTACCTGCGTGGTGGAATTGGTCTGTATGGAAATACAATGAAAGAAGAGTTCAGATTAGAAAATGATGATGCTTTTCAAACTCGTATTTCGGGTGGTTTGGGGATTCATAAAAAAGCATTTTATATAGATTTGGCAGTTGTGCAACAAGCCAGTAATACTATTTATACTCCATATAATTTGTCTGATAACTCAAATCCATCTATTGACATCAAAAATACAACAACAAATGTAGTAGCAACAGTTGGCTTTCATTTTTAGAAAAAAATAGAAATTTTATAAATCAAAAATCCAATTACTTCGAAAAAAGTAGTTGGATTTTTTTATTTTTGTGAAATTTATGTAGCTCATTCCTTAAAATGAAAAAATGTAGCTTACACTTTAAGTGTGAGAGTATTTACTAACTTTAGCATAAGAAATAATTATATTTTGACTAGAAAATCAATCATTGGAAGCAATATCAAAATTGCAAAACAACATTTAGAAAGTGGAAACTTGGTAGCCATTCCTACCGAAACAGTCTATGGATTGGCTGCAAATGCTTTTGATATAAAGGCTGTTGCCAAAATTTTTGAAGCCAAAAATCGTCCTACTTTTGACCCTCTAATTATTCATACAGATAGTATTGACAAAATTAAAAATTGGACAAACGATTTTCCAACATGGGCAGAAAAACTAGGAAAACATTTCTGGGCAGGTGCTTTAACTCTTTTACTTCCAAAAAAAACAATCATTCCAGACCTTGTAACAAGTGGACTGCCACATGTTGCTGTACGCATTCCAAATCATGAACTTACTTTACAACTCTTGAAAACTCTTGATTTTCCGTTGGCTGCCCCAAGTGCAAATCCGTTTGGTTATATTAGCCCAACCACTGCAAATCACGTTTTTGAGCAATTAGGGGAAAAGGTAAACTATATTTTAGAGGGTGGAAATTGTAAAATAGGTGTAGAATCAACCATAATTGGAGAAGAAAACGGCAAGCTGACTATTTTCAGAAAAGGAGG
Organism: uncultured Cytophagales bacterium; assembly: GCA_937136415.1. Lineage (GTDB taxonomy): Bacteria > Bacteroidota > Bacteroidia > Cytophagales > Bernardetiaceae > Bernardetia. The sequence continues at coordinate 22,194 of CAKZOK010000138.1, forward strand.
AATAGTCATCGAAGAATTAGAAAAAATAGTCGGAAAATTAATTGTAAAAGAACATTCAAATTCAAATCCTCATTCGGATAAAAATCAAGAGCTAACAAAGGTTGCTTCTTCTGGAATGCTTTTGAGTCATTATGCCCCAAAAATAAAAATGCGTTTAGGAAACATTGAACAAATGTTGAATGAATATTTATCAAATAATGAAATAAAAATAAATGAAATAGGAATTTTATCATTCAATAAAAAACACAATCAAATTCCTACAAAAAATCAATTTATTTTATCAAAAGAAGGAGATTTTTCAGAGGCAGCTCAAAATTTATTTTCTTATATGAGAGAATTAGACAAACTCAATATCAAAATAATTTTGGCAGAACTTTTACCAGAAAAAGAATTAGGAAGGGCAATTAATGACCGTTTGAGAAGAGCGGCGTATTAGTAACTGGAGTTACGTAGAATCTTGTACTACTATATTGTAAGACAAATTTGCAAACCGTGTTCTGTGGCACACAGAACAATAAGTGCGTAACTCCAGTTAGTAAATCATCGAATGGTTCGCTTTAAGCGAATCATTCGGTTAGTGCCATTATTATAAAAAAAGACTTCTTGAAGAAGAGCGTTCTGTTTCTATATTTTCTTGTAAAATTATTTCTAAAGTATCCAAATTTAAAGCTAAAAGCTGCCCCAAACCTGCTTTTTTGCGTGCTTTATAGACACAGCCATTATCGATACAAATAGAAGGACAACCATAATCAATTTCTTCTTGAATAAATTGCAAATATTCTGGAACGTGTCCATGAATAATTCTTTTTTCACCAACAATACTGGTATCTACTTCAAAATGGCGCAACCAAAGCATTTTTTCAGTTTCAGAAAATGGATTAGGAGCTTCAAAATCAAAGCCTGCATGAACCAAATAATAATCTTCTAACTCAAAATAATAACATAAACTCTCCAAAAAAGGCAAATATTGAGGCAAAATACGACGGTTTTCATCTACCAAACCCCTGCCACGGTGTAAAATAGGAATCAAACGAATAGATGTGTCCCCTCCTGCTCGTCGGTGCGCTCGCATGAGAAGCTCTTCATGATTTCCTCGCAAACAAAAAACAGAATAGGTCTTCTGAAGGTCTATGATATAATCCAAAACACCTTTGCTATCAGGTCCTTTATTGATATAATCTCCCAATAAAAAAAGTTGGTCATCAGTAGAAAGATTTATTTTTTTGATGAGTGCTTTGAAAGTTTGAACGCAGCCGTGTATGTCCGAAATGGCATAGCGAGTGCCTTTGGAAGAGTCAATTTTTGGAATAGAGCGAGTGATGGGAGAGTTTGAAGCATTCATTTTTCAAAAATAACATAATTCTTTTGAAATAACAGTAGCTAAGAAGTAATTAGAAATTAAAAATTATAGTCTGTCAAAATAATAAAGTTAATTATGAATATAAATTATTGATTATTAAATAGTTAAAGGTAAAAAAAAATCATTTATTTAATTTTAATTCCTAATTTTATAATTAGTTTATTTTTAATAAAAATTACCATACTTTTTAAGACAATCAAAAAATTTTGTATTTGTGATGGACTACCTTATCTTTATACTTAACCTTCCAAAAAAATGCAATTATATTAGGGTTTTTGAGTTTTGAGAAGCATTATTTTCCATTAAATTTAATTGAAAATTCAAAACCCTTCTTTAAGAATACAGTTATTTCGATACTATCATTATCGACAAAAAACCTATACCAAATGAATAAGGAATTTTTCAATAATTTAAAAAAAACAAAAACTCTTATCTCAATTTCTTTTCTGCCTACAAGAAATAAATTGATATATAGCAGTTTTTTATGTTTGTTTTTTCTTTCTTTTTTATCTCAAAATACCTATGCTACTCACGTAAGGGCAGGAGATTTGACAGCCGAACGTATTTCTGATATTAGTTTGACATACAGAATTACAGCAATTATTTATACCGATGATGGAGGAGTACCTCCCGACTCAGAAATTGAATTTGATTTTGGAACAGGCGAAACTCGTATGGTAGAACGTCTTTCAGGAGTTAGTATCGGAAATGCAACCACACGAAATACTTATACAACAACTTATACTTTCCCAGGAGCTGGCGAGTATAATGTAGGTGTTGCAATTCGTAATCGTAATGAAGGGATTGCCAATATTCCTAATTCTGTAAATACGGCATTTCATATTCAATCTACCTTTTTGATAAATCCTTTTTTGGGGCTAAATAGGTCGCCTGTTTTGCTTGTTCCACCGATTGATTTTGCTCGTGTTGGCGAAAAATTTATTCATAATCCAGGAGCGTATGATGCCGATGGTGATAGTTTAGCATATATTTTTGTTACTCCCAAACGTGCCATAAATACGCCTGTTGAAGGGTTTAGACTTTTAGATGACCCTGCTTTTGGAGGAGAGCGTGAAGAAGGAGGTGCAACTACTGCCACACTTGACCCTATTACAGGAGATTTGGTTTGGAATACACCAGGGCGAACAGGGCAATTTAATGTTGCTTTTATTGTACAAGAATGGCGAGAGGGAGTTTTGATAGGGCAAGTAAATCGTGATATGCAGATTATTGTACGAGATAATCCAAACAAACGTCCTATTTTAGAAATTCCTAGAGATACATGTGTTACAGCAGGTGCATTTTTGAAAGATACAATTACAGGAACAGACCCAGATAATGATTTTGTTCGTCTTTTTGCATACAGTGCATTGCTTCAAGAGGCAAATGTATTGCAATCTGTTCCTCCAAGAAATTATGCTAATTTTAATGTATTGAATATTCAGCCTCCAAACGGAGAAGAAAAAGCTACTTTTGATTGGCAAACGGTTTGTGAAGATGTGCGTTTGCAGCCCTATGCTGTTACATTTAAGGCAGAAGACCAGCCTCAACCAAGTAATGATAAATTGGTAGATTTGAAGACGTGGCAAATTCGTGTTGTAGGGCCAAAACCTGATACATTGATTGCAGAAGCAAATACTGTTGATAATAGTATTTCATTGAGTTGGTTTTCTTATCAATGCCCAAATGCAAGTGAAATGACTATTTGGAGAAGAACAGGAGCTTTCGAATTTAATCCTGATACTTGTGAAACAGGTTTGCCAGCCTACACTGGTTATACTCAAATCGGAACAAATGAAATTGGAAATCGTTTTTATTTAGATGATAATAATGGCGAAGGATTAGAACGAGGAAAAACCTATTGCTATCGTATTTTTGCTAAATTTCCCAACCCAGCAGGAGGAGAAAGTTATGTTTCTGACGAAGTATGTGTAATTATTCCAACAAATGCACCTTATATCACAAAAGTAAGTGTAGAAGAAACAGATGTTCAAAATGGAGAAATTCAAGTGGAATGGACAAAACCTTTAGACCTCTTGCCTAGTCAGTTTCCACGACCTTATACCTACGAGCTTTTTCGTGCAGATGATTTTTCAGGAACTCAAAATTATATACAAATAGGAGGAACATTTGATGAAAATGACACTACTTTTAGAGATACAAGCCTAAATACAGAAGAACAAGTTTATAATTATAGAGTTCTTTTTTATTCAAATAATAATGTCGTTGATTCTTCGGCTTTAGCAAGTTCGGTTCGTCTTTCTGTAACTCCATTATTTAATGCTGCAACACTAAATTGGCGTGCAGAAGTGCCGTGGAACAATACAGATTCACGTTTTCCACAACATTATATTTATCGCCAAACGGCTGCTGATGGAGCAGATTTTGTCCTTTTGGATAGCACAAATGCGTTGAGTGGTTCGTTTTCTTATACAGATACAGGGCTAGAAGACAAGACAGAATATTGTTATTTTGTTACGACACAGGGAAGTTATAATAAACAAGGTTTGCCAGAGCCATTATTCAATAAATCTCAAAAAATGTGTATTGTTCCTCTTGATGAAACTCCTCCTTGTGCGCCTACTTTATTTTTAGATTCTTTGATTTGTCAAACCATTAATTTTAAAGACCCTGTTTATTGTAGTGATTCTCTTTTTAAGAATAATTTGAGATGGCAAAATGACTATTCGCCGAGTTGTGATTTAGAAGTGAGTAGTTATAATTTATATTTCAAAGCTCAATTAGATGATTCTTTGCAGCTTTTGATTAATACCACGGATACAACTTATATTCACGAGCAAATTCGTTCTGTGGCTGGTTGTTATGTTGTTACGGCTCTTGATGCGTCTGGAAATGAAAGTCCGTTTAGTAATCAAGTCTGTAATGATAATTGTCCAAATTATGAATTACCGAATGTATTTACACCAAATGCTGACGGAATAAATGATACTTTTAGAGCTTTGGATTGTCCTGCTTTTGTCAAAAATGTAGAAACCAAAATTTATAGCCGTTGGGAACAACTTGTCTTTGAAACAAATAGTTTGGAAGATAATAATGTTTTTATTGATTGGAATGGAGAAAATAATAATGGAAAAGAAATGCCTTCTGGAATGTATTATTTTCAAGTCAAAATTACTTTTAATAGATTAAATCCGACAGATGAAGTATTGATTCTGAAAGGCTGGGTTTCTTTGCTTAGAGAATAAGAAGGTGCAACTACGGATTATGAATTAAAAATTACGAATGGTTTGCTTTTTTAAGTGGACTGTTCGTTTTTTTGTTGGTATTGCTATACTAAAACACCGACAAGAGCAAGGAGATTGTTTGAAAAAATAAGATTAAACCTTAATTCTACGCATTTTTTTGGGTTTGGAGGGCTTGTAACCCAAAATTACTAAGGCAATGGTATAAAATGGGAGTATTGGAATACGATAACGAACCAGTGTACCAAAATTACTACTCACAATTCCGATGATTCCACTAAAAAATAGTGTAAAAACAAGACAGACCACAACCATTTGTTGAGTCTTTAGGCGAGTCAGAATGACACCCCATTTCTGATTTTTAAATACTTGAAAGGTAAGGAATAGTAATACTAGGTTTTCTAAAGCAGCTAATAACATATTAAAATTCTTTACTTCCCACACAAAAGGACGGAAAAGAGTTGTAAATATTCCTTTTGGATATAGCTTTAACATTCCAGTCATGGTTCCGTCCATTTGGTCAATTCCTATATCATAAGCACTACCTTGTGCACTCATTTGATGAATCCAATCTGCTGTAATAAATGCCCTTTGTGCTACTCTGTCTAAGTCATATTCTGTTCCTTTAATAAGATTAGAAAACGCATAAAATGCCAAACCACCACCAACAATCAATAAAAAAGGAGCAAAAACAACTCTCAAAAAATTAGATTGTATTTGTTTGCTATATTGAGAATAAAACCACCAACCACAAGCAGGAATAAAACAAAGTAAAATATATAATTTAACAACATACAAAGTGTAACAACATAGTAAAAATATAAAAATATTTATATATGTTTTTTTTCTATGAATAATGCCAAAGTGAAAAGCTGCAAAAGCAAATGTTAGAGCCGTAAATGTAATAGAATCTTTTACTACACCTGATGCCCAAAAAAAGACTGAAGGAATAAAAAAAATAGCCCACCCTATTTGTTTTTTTAATACAGGGTATATATCTGCCCAAGCACGATACATTTGCCAGCTTCCTGCAAAACTCAAAAGAGCAAAAAACAAGCAGTTGATAGTATAAGTATGAAAAGAAAGAATAGAAAATATAGACCCAATCTGACAAATAGCAAAAGAAGGTTTATCTCCATAATAGGGCATTCTATAGGCATAATAATAGGTGTGAGGAGTGCTATACTCGTCCATGCTCTGAAACATAATTTCCCAATAACTTCCTATATCATTGAAAAAAGCATCTCTAGCTATCCCAGCACCACTAAAATAAAAAAAAGTATCACCATATCCATAAACAAACTGAAATACCAGACCAAAAAATATAGCTCCTACAATTTTTACAGTATAACCCATAATAAAAAACTTACGCATTTCTTTATCAACAATACTGGTACGAAGAAAGTATAAAATGGAATAAATTATCAATAAATAAACAGGAGTAAGAAAAAGGTCTTGAAGAGTAATATAAAACGTCATAGTTATTTTTTAAGTTATTAAAAATTATCACAATTAATTTTTCATGTGTCTTCGTTTGTGAGCAAAAAAAGACACAAAATGTTTCACACAAAAACAACCATGATAATCTTTATTCTATTCAGTATCGTTTTGATAAAATTCTAACAAAGTTAGACAAAACTTAGTTAGTCATTCTTATACATAATAAAATCAAATCTATTTTAATGATTCAATGCAAACTGAAAGCAATTTTTCTCCTTTATTTTTATTAGAATCAGTTCGTTTTTTTATTCAAAATAATATTAATTTTTTTGGAAGACTTATCCTAATTATGCACTTAGCAGGTCTTTTGGGGCTGTGCTACGAGCCTACACGTTGGTTGTTTGAGAGCGCAACTCCCTTCAATCTGACCACAAGTATTGTGCTTCTTTTGTTGGCACAACGCAAATATTCACCTTCTTTTTGGCTTTTTGTGAGTATTACTTTTCTTGTTGGTTTTTTTATTGAGGTGATTGGTGTCAAAACAGAAGCTATTTTTGGTGCATATAATTATGGCAAAACACTAGGATTTAAAATCTTAGAAGTTCCTATTCTGATAGGAATAAATTGGGTCATGATTACCTTTATTGTTAATTATTTTATTTCTACGTACTTCAATTTTCTCATTCTTAATTCTAAAATAACTCTATTTTTTAAATCTATTTTTGCTGCTTTATTGATGGTAATGATAGATTATTTGATAGAACCTGTCGCAATTATTCACGATTTTTGGAGCTGGGAAAACAATCATATTCCTCTTCAAAATTATATAGGTTGGTTTTTGGTAGCATTGCCTTTGTGTATGCTTTTTCAATATTCCAAATTTGAAAAACTAAATAAATTCGCCTACTTTTTATTGATGGCACAGCTTCTCTTTTTTGGTGGATACAATTTATTGATGCGTTTTTTTATATAAAAAACTACAAAGCTATTTGATAAACAAAGTGAGAAAAAACCTTTGCACCAAACTCTTCTTTCCACTTAAAAAGTCCTTCATTAATCGAATTATTATCTCTAATTTCATTTGTATTTCTCAAATCACTCACTCCCAAACTCAAATATTCAAAACCTTTGGAAGGCGTACTTTTATTAAAAAAAACAGAATGATTTTCTACTAAATAATTAATCAAAAAGTCTAAGGCATTTGTTTCTTTTCCCTTTTTTGTAGCTGCTAGATATTGTAAATGAATAGTTGATTGATAAATAAAAACTACACTGCAAGCAATAATATCATTTTTCGAATTTTTTACGATAAGAAAATGAATGTTTTGAGAAAATTTGTCGTGCAATAACTGAATTTCAATAGCCGAATGAACAGGCAAAAGATTATGCCGACATCTTAAATTCTGTTCTATTATTTTCCAAAAATCAGTTGCTATTTTTATTTTTTCTATTTCTAAATTTGCTTGAGAGGCTTTTTTGAGATTTCGTTTTTTACGCTTCGAATAATTTTGATACGTTGTGTTTTGATAATCTGTTTTGCTGGTTGGCAAATCAATGACACAGTTTGCCTCTACTCTCAAAATAGTACTTTCTAACAAATTATCATTCAAAATTCTGTGAATAGCTTCATTTTTATCCATCAAAAAAAAAGAAGGTATTGGTTTTATAATCAAGTATTTAAAGTTGTATTTTTCTAAGAAGTGAAGACAATCTAAAACGCATTTTCGTTTCTCCAAAAAACTTAGTTTATCTTTAAAAACAAAGCCTCCAAAGGTTAGTCCTTTATGGGAAAAAATATTTTTTTCCTCTCCAATTTTTTCCTCTTCAATTTTTTCAAAACAAGCTGGCAAAACACAAATTAATTCATTTTTTTGATTATAAATCAGTAATGAAAAATCTTCAAAGCGTTCTTTATGATAGAATAAATAATCTGTTTCGAAAAAAAAATGACCTTCAGAATTATTTTTTATAAATACATTCCATGCTGTTTTGTTTTTTGTAAATTCAAATTTTTTGATAGAATACATTTTTAGTTGTATTTATTACTCTTCCATTTTTTTCAAAATCTCAACAGTTTCGACACTCACTCTGCATACTTTTCTCAAGAGTTCGATGAGTCTTTCTTTCTGATTATCAAAAGAATAGGTCGTAAAAATTCCTGCTTCTACAGCTTTTTTGACTGTTTTATCCCTTATTTTGCGCTCACTATGATGTTCCAAAACCCATTCTAAAGCACTTCTAACTCCCAAACGATACTGCCACGCTTCTTCTGGAATATTTTTTAGATAAGTTTTTTCATCAATCCAAACCAAACTACGAACCCTATCAGCTTTCAAGATTGGTTTCTTTTTATTTTTAGGTTTATTGTCTGGTTTGTCTTCCTCATTATTGTCTTCTTTCTCTTCTCTTTCTAATGGATAAATAGTAATATCTTCATAATTGAGATGCAAATTTAAAAGTTTTTCGCCCCATGTTGCCCATTTCCAAAAATCTTCATACATCGGGATTCTGGGCAAATCAGTATGTAATATTTTTTCATATTTTCTGCGATATTCTGGAGAATGTAAGACAGCATAAATGTAAGCAAAAATAGTATCTTTGGTCAGTGTTCGGGCTTCCACTTGATTGTCTTTCATAGACTGCAAATTTTTCTTTAATTCTTTAAAGTTTTTGGCTTTAAATTTTACAGCTTTCGAAGAATAATGATGACGGAATTGCTCCAATGCCCAATCTGTAATATTGTCTTTAAAAGTATTACTTTTCTCATCAAAAAAGTATTTTGCAAAAGTATGTGTCGCTCTTGCACCATATCCATTATCAGGAATAAAATTGGTTGCATGAACTACCAAAGGAACTTGTTTGTGAACCGTAACACAAATAGTTGGGTTTGGAGTTTGTTCTTTTTGAAGTGGAAAAAAACGAAATTGTTGATACGGACGGTGCGTAATTACCTCATCAAGATATACAAATTGTTTGACAAAAGGACGATAAGATGCTTCTCTAATCTTAAAAAAATTATAATTTGTTTCTGTATTCCTTTTTAGGCTTTGCATCAATTCTGCATTCCATTTTATTTTTGTAGTATCTACTGGATTAGTTGTACTTTTTATACCCAAAAAATTAGGTAGCGATTCATTTTGTTCGGATTTATGCCATTTTAAACGCTCCTCTTCATATTTTTGACTAAAATAACTTGCTTTTTTTTCTAAATTATTTTTATCAAAATCATATACCCACTCATCTCTAGCTGTCAGAAGTGCAGGAGAAGCCCATTTGAAAAGAGCTGTTTCTTCTTCTGTAAATTTTGCAGTTTGGGTAATTTTGTGAGAAAGAGGCATAAAACCTAAAAAATCATCTTCTGGAAGTGCAATCCAATAATTTACAGCTTGACTTACTTTTTTGAAAGATAAATTTTGAAATTGTGTTCTTGATAATGCTTCTCCAAAAGCCTTTAAAGATTTATAATTTTTGGAAGGTTTCCAATAATAAACAGGGCATTGAGAACGCAAATGTGCCAAACGAAAACCATTCGAATCATTATTTTTATTCTTTCTAACCAAAAAAAGTAAGGTAGATTCGTTTTCTTTTATATTAAAATCTTTTGTAGTGTCTTTTGCATTTTTGGGTAGCTCTGTTTTTTCTTCTATACTATTTGTTGGGTTTTCTTTTCCTGCATTTTTATACTCCAAATCCATCACATAAATACTGTCAAATTCGGACTGAACTCGCCTCCTAAAGCCCTCATAAGTAGGCGCATGCAAGACAATCGAAGGTAGCCAAACAGCAATAACTCCTTTGTCAGTAAGCCTATCAGTTGCCCAACGAACAAAGCGCAAAGGCACAGGAGAAAAAATATTTTTTTCATAAATTGGTGCGTAGGCTGCCGTAACACGGTTGTCAATGGCTGCAAACTCGGTTTCTTCTGTATTTTTATTTTTTTCTGAACCAATAAATTGATGCGACTGACTTGTCTTGAAAGAATTTCCGACAATGATATGATACATAGAATCTATCGAACGATAAAAGTGATGTGCTTCACTTTGCTGCGAACCAAAAAGTAAAGTTTGTTTGGGAACATTGACAAAATAAGCTGCATTTGCCCAAAAAATAGATTGTGTATTGCCATTATTGTTTCGATTATCTAGGTTTATTTTCCATAAATAATACGACCAAATAGAAAGTGTACAGGTATAAGATTGCCCAACAGAAGGTTGAATATCTTGAAAAAAAGTACCTTGATATAACGAAGGAGCTTCAAGGTTAGCAATCGATTGTTGAATAAAATTTGTAAACTCTAAAGGAGCAACTCCCACTTCAAATTTGCGCTGCCAGTAAGCACTAATTTTTTCCTTTTCAGCTTTAGACAAATGAACAGAAACTTCTTTTAATGATAAGCAGTATTTTTTCCATTGCTCTAAAAAACCATTCTTAAAAAAAACAGAAAATACATCTAGTTTTTGAAAAACAGTATCCTTTTTGATAAAAAAAATATTTTCGGAAGGAATAGAAATATCTGTAAAAAATAAATTTTCTAGCAAAGGAAATATAATTTGATGCGATAAAATTGCTGTTTTGAGCAAGTTTTCATTGGGCAAACTATGAAATTGAGAGGCAAAAGTACCCAAAGAACGATAAGCAACACTCTTACGAACATTGTTTTTGTCAAACTCTGTTTCTAAAGAGGCTATCAAATTATTGACAGCAAAAAACTTAGGGACTGTTATATTTTTATTCTCAAAAATCATTAAAAAAATATTCCTTTAATTCTATCTTACCTTGGATTGAAATTGTAATAACAAAACTACAAAATAGTTCTCTATTTTTTATGGATTTTATGCTTTCTTTATCGAAGAGCGTAATTTTTTATGTGATTATTTTTTTATTGCATCATAAATTACCTGTTGTATTCTTGTTCTGGTATTCAAATTCATCAACATTTTACTATTTCGTGTTGGATAAACTCTATTTGATAAAAAAATAAAAATCATTTCTGTTGCAGGATCAACCCAAACCATCGTACCCGTAAACCCAAAATGCCCATAACTAAGTGCAGAGGCATCTTTTGCCGTATTTCCATTCATACGCCACTCCAAAAGAGGTTTGTCAAATCCTAGTCCTCTTCGGTTTCCTTGCTCACAAAACTGACATTTTGTAAATTCTGAAAGTGTAGTAGGCTTCAAAAAAGTAGTTTCTCCATAACTTCCACCATTCAAAAACATTTGCAAAATTTTGGCGACATCGTTAGCATTTCCAAAAAGCCCTGCATGCCCTGAAACTCCCCCACGCATCGCAGCAGCTTCATCATGAACTCTACCCCAAACTAATTCATTTCTGAACAATGAATCTCTTTCTGTCGGAACAATTCTATTTCTTGAAAATTTTTCTAAAGGCTTAAAAGTAAGCGTAGGAGCAGATAAAGGCTTATAAAAATGAGTTTGAAGGAAATTACTAAACTCTTCGTAGGTTTGTTTTTCGATAATTTCGGGAGCTAAAATAAAACCCAAATCACTATATTTATATCTTTTTGAAGATAATAATCTTGAAGCTGCAATGATTTGAAGCATGTTTTCTTTGTAATAATCTGTTTTGATAAAAAGATTATTTGATAATTGTGTTTCAAACCCTTTTTCTTTTTTCTTTCTAAAAATATTTTTAGGATAAACTTTGTGATTTCGTGTTTCTTTATGTCCAAAATCAATAAAAGGAGTGAGTTGTGCTTGATGTGTCAGAATATCTTTTAGTTGTAATGTATCCTTATTTGTTCCTTCAAAAAAGGGCAAAAAATATGATAAAGTAGAATCTAAAGGCAGACGATTTTGGTCATAAATAGACATATAAGCAGCCGTTGAGGCCAATATTTTGGTAACAGAAGCCAAATCATAAATATCATTTTTTTGTGCTTTTTGAGTCGAATCGTAGGTATGAAAACCGAACGCTTTTTGATAAATAACATTGCCTTTTACAGCCACCAAAACCTGTGCGCTGGGCATTGCCTTTAGATTCATTGCTTCCAAAACTAGTGTATCGATAAGCTGCAAATCTTCTGAATTTATGCCTGCATCTTCTGGAATAGTGTATTTTAATCTATTTTTTTCTGTAAAAAGTCCTGTTCCATCTTCAAAATTTGGTAAAATATCATCTTTTAAAACACCACCAGCAGCCATTCCACCACAAAGAAGTTGAGCTGATAACTCTTCGGAAATAGAGTTATGAATAGGAGAAAAAAGAATTGCATTAGTTTGTAAAAGTTCGTTTTGATTTTTTTCTATAAAATTTCTATTTTCAAAAACAACAATAGAAATAGGCTTTGAAGAAGCAAAAATAGCAATCTGACGAGCTATAAAGTTAGAAATAGAATCTTTTTGATTATCTTTTCCTATCAGAAAAATAATTTCATCAAAATTGTTTAGGCTCTGAAAATCGGCAGCCAGTTTGAGAGAATCTTGTGAAGGAATAATATGAAGATTTGTAAAATCGGCGTATAAATTTATAGTTGATTCAAAAATAGAAAATCGATTTTGTGAAATATCTACAACAGCTTTTCTGTCCTTTGAAAGATTTTGAAGAGGAATATAATTATTTTTATTGTGAAGCAATACCAAACTAGACTCTATTAATTTTCGCTTTTGAAAAATTGTTTTGGGAGTATTCCAATCTTTCCACCAACTCACACAACCTCCAAACGAAAAAATAAGAAAGAGTAATAAAGAAAAAAGAATGGTATTTTTTGTAGATTTTTTCATAGATAATTTTTGCTTTTGTGAAAAATAAGTAATTTAGTAAGAAAAAGCTATTTTGACAAAAGTAATTATCTAATTAGATGCGAATTAAGAAATCAAAATTTCTTGAAACAAACAAGGAGAGTTTTTAATCTAAGTTATTTGTTTTCTTCTATAAAAAAAATGGGCAACACAAAAAAGACACAAAAGAGAGAAAAAATAAGTCCTCCAGTAGTTCCTGCTGCCAGTGAAAACCAAAAAATTTCGCTTTGCCCTTCCCACAAAAAAGGAGTAAGTCCCAGAAAAGTAGAGATAACGGTCAGTAAAATAGGAAGTGCTTTTTTGAAAGCAGCTTTATAAAATGCGTTTCGATTATTTTTTTGTTTTTTTAGAAAATTATAATCATTGATAATAAAAATTGAAGCATTCACACAAAGCCCACCCACCAAAACAAAGGAAGCATAACCACCTTGGTCAAAATAAATTTGGAACTCTCCAAAAGTTATAAATATTCCAATAAAAGAAAGAGGAACAACGCACAAAATAAGGAAAGCCTGTCGAAGATTTTCGAATAAAATACTACAAATGAAGAAAATAAGTACCATCAAAATACCTAAAAGTCCGTACTGTTTTTGTGCTTTTTCTGGAGAAGAATAAAAATTAGTTGAGAGCTGTTTGAAACTATAACCTAAAGGCAAATTTGGTTCAAATTCTTTTAAGGTTTTGTCTAAATGAGTTTGTCCAAAATGCTCACTTCCAAAATAATCATAACCCACAATTCGCAAATATTGTCGATTTTCTTTATAGATAGAGTTAGCCGAAACTTGTGTTTTGAGAGTGGAAAAAGTAGAGAAAGGAATTTGTGTTTCGCTATTTTTTAGATTTCCATTTTTTAAATCATATAATGAAAAATCTGTCGCATTTTTGTCTTCAATTTTGGTAGGAATAAATCCATTTTGGTAAGGCAAATCCATTTCTGAATAAGCAGAAGGTGTTTTTTGTTCTAAAAAATTATTCAAATCAAAAATCGTTTGATTTTGATAGGCTAATTTTTTCAAATTAGGAGTTAAGAAAACTATTTTATCTGATTTTTCGAAGTAAGAACTTCTTTCATTGATGTTTACTTTCTGAATACGTTTATGAGTCAATAATTGTTTGGCAAGTTTGTTTGCTTCTTTTTCTAACTGTAAATAATTATATCCTTTTAGTTGTACTCTAAAAGAAGTAAGTTTTGTTTGGCTAGGCGTAGAAAATCCTTGATGACCTACTCCATAAATATTCCATTTTACACCATCTAAATCAATAGAACGAGCAATAATTTTGTTTTTTAATTGAATTGGATAATTGCTATTTCCTTTTTTTTCAGAAAAAGAAATGATTATTTTTCCCTGTCTTGTATAAACTTGCGTTACAAATTTTGTTATGTTTTCTAATTCTTTATTTTCATTTTCTAAAAAATCTTCTATTTTTTGCATAGCTTGATTCATTTGCAAAATTGTAGTTCCTTCGGGCATTTTTGCTTGTATATAAAGCTGAACCTGTTCGGCTTCTCTGTATGAAAATTTTTCATAGGCATAACGCACAAAAAGGCGTAGCATTCCACCTAAGTAAGCGTCAGAATGAGGTCTAATTTCTTCTTGATAAAATTTTGAGCCAACAGTTTGATTATAAAAATCAGTATAAAAAGCAGGGGTTTCTATTTTTGAAGGGAGAAAAAAAATGGGTGTTCCAAATAAAAGAATTAAAGCAAAAATAACAGCTTTTTTGAATCTTCGTAAAAATTCAATGATAGAAATATAACCTTTAAAAATGTAAAATATAAATCGTTTTTTTGTATATCTAGCTGACACATTAACTTTGTTGAGTGTCTTGCCACTCCAAGGTGTCGAAGTATTTGTAAATAAAAGTAAGTATAAAGAAGGCGTAAACCAAAGTGCAACAGGCAGCGAAACAAAAACAGTCAAAGCAACAATAAAAGCAAAATCTAAGAGGTTTTTTTGGTCTTCTTCTGGTAAGAAAAAAACGAGTAAGAGTGCAGAAATTGTAGTTAGAGAAGCTGCAAAAAGAGCTAGGAATAAATTGGTTGTTGTTTGTTTTTTAATTGTAGTATTCGAATTTTTGTTTTTAGAATTATGATGTAATTCGTTAAGCATAACGATGGCATTATCCAAAATAAGCCCAAAAGAAATTGCAATTCCAGCCAATGAGTATAAATGAATATTTATCTTCAAAAAATAGGCAAACAGAGCTGTTATCAAAATATTTACAACCAAACTAGAAAGCAAAACAAACAAATATTTTATATTTCTCTCTAGCAAAAGAATAAAAAAACAAAGAATCAAAACAGATAATAAAGCTCGTTTGTAGGTCTTATCAAGTTCTTTTTCTAAATATTCTGTTTCATCATATTCCTTAAAAATTTGGTATTCTTTAGATAAATTCAAACTTTTTAATTTTGCTTTTATTTCATTGACTATTTTTATTTTATTGGCTTCCGAACGCACAAAAAATGAAAGAGTAATTGCCTGTTTTCCATTAATTCTATAAAAAGAAGTTGGAATATCTTCTTCAAAATCAAAAGTGGCTACATCGGAAAAGCGAATAAGGGGTTTTTGAGATAAAATAAGATTATTCAAATATGAAACTGAAAAAGAAGGAGGAACTTGCACCCAAAAATTAGTAGTATTATTTGTAGAAGAATAGAAACCTAAATAGCTTGTTTCTATAAGTGTTTGTAATTTATTTTTTAGTTTTTGTTCTGAAAGATTATAGACATTTAATTTGTCTTGATTGTAGTTTATTTTCAAAATTTGATTAGAAGGCGTTTTGATTTCTACCTCTTCAATTTCTGAAATAGACGAGAAATAAGGTTTTATGGTGCTTTCTAGTTTGTTTTTTATTTCGAAAGCAGAAAAGGGAGCGTTGATAGAATAAGTAAGTGAAGGGGTTTTTTCTTGTTTGTTTCTGCCATCTGAAACTTCTATCAATGGATAAGAAAGCGAAGAAATAAGGGTAGGATAGAGTTGTCGAATGAGCATCGAAACCTCAAATTTTTTGAGTTGTAAATCCGTTTCTTTATCAAATTTGAGAGTGATTTGTCCTCGGTTATAATTTGAAATAGAATTAATTTCTTTTAGATTGGTAATGCTAGAAAGAGCATTTTCTAACGGTGCAGTTGCTTGATTTTCAACGATTTCAGGTGAAGAATTGGGCAAGGAAAAACGAACTGTCAAAGAGTGAAGTTTGGGAGATGGATTTAATTCTACTTTTAAAAAAGGAACGACAAAAATACCCAAAAGTGCGAACACTAAAAAGCAAAGTACAATCCGAAAAGGAGATAAAAAATTATCCATGTTTTGACTTTTAAACCCTAAGGGTAGGGTGTTTAGAATTTGATTGTTTTTTCGTACAGTTTTTTGAAATTAAAGCTACAGCGTAGCGCACCGTTGTTGTTTGTATTCTAAACCGTTTCAATTTCAAGGTTTCGCTACGCTGTAGCTCTAAATATATTTATTTTCATTAAATTCTACAAAGAGTACGCTACGATGTAGCTAAAATACAGTTTTAATTGTGTTTACTTTTGGCTTGAAAATTAGCTGTCAAAAAGGAATAGAATTACAAAACTGTACGAAGAATTTTGAAATTCTAAACAACCTACCCTAAGGGTTTCGATTATTGGTTTTTGTACTTGGCTATTTCAAAATACGCCATCGGAATAAAAAAAAGTGCCGTAATTGTTCCTACTGAAAGTCCTCCCAAAACAGCCCAAACTAAGGGTTTTTGGAGGTCTGCTCCTAATCCTTCTGAAAAAAGAATTGGAGTTACTGCCAAAATTGTAGTAATCGAAGTCATTAAAATAGGTTTTAAGCGTAATTTTCCTGCTTGGTGAACAGCATCGTACAAAGACATTTCATTTTTTAGTCTGTTTATGGTATCAATTTTCAAGATTGCATCATTTACCATTATTCCCAACATAACAATAATACCGATTACTGCCATTGTATTAAGCGAAGTTTGAGAAAAAATAAGTAACAATAATGAGCCACTAATTCCTAAGGGAAGTGTAAATAAAACAAGTAAAGGTTGCCAAAAGGATTCGAATTGAGCCACTAAAATAAAATACAAAAGCCCTATCGAAATACTTAAAATAAATATAAATTGAGTTAGATTTTCTTGATTTGTAAAATATGTTCCTCGCCAATTTGTTTGAAGTGTTGGAGAAAATTTTGAAATTTTACTCTTAATTTCTTGTTGTATATTTTGGTTGTTATTTAATTGTATATTTTTTATATCTTCCCAAAAAATACTTTGATAAATTCCTAATTCATCGGCTGTAAGTGTGTTGTAAGAATTAGATTTTTTGAAGTCAATAAATAAACGTAACGGAATTTGAGTAGAATTTTCTCCTGCATTATTTATCTTCAAACTGCTTTGATTTATTATTTCTTCTACCGTTTTGTTTCCTTTTTTGAAACGAATAGGCACGATTTGTCCAAAAGAGATTAAATCAGTAATTGTAACTTCGCCCAATTTGTAGGTTAGTTTTTGTAAAATATCTTGTTGTGAAAATCCATATAAAGCTGCTTTTTCTGTATTTATTTTTAGCAAAACAAGTGTTTCTCTATTTGTTCCTTTTCCTTTTTGAGCTGTATTATTAGTTTCAAAATTTATTTGATTATAAATTGAATCAAAAATAGAATATTGCAAAACTTGATTTTTTATAGTTGTTCGAATCCTTATTTCTACATTTGGTTCTTCTGAAATAAAAAGCTGCGAAAAAGCATCTGGAGCAGGCAAAAACTCAAAATTTGTGGCTGGGTAGGTTTTCAAAATCCATTTTTTGATTTGGTTTTGAGTAGTTTCTTTTTGATTTTGATTATCAAAAAAGAGATATAAATTGGCTTGTACTTGTGTAGAATTATCATTTTGAAGAAAATAACTTGTTTGTCCAATATCAGATTCTGCAAATGTAATTTGATTTGAGAAAGTTTCTAAAAGTTTTTTACAGCGAGTTTTGTTTTGACTTGCATCAATCGGTTCATTCCAATCTATCAAAAGAGAGCAATCCGTTTTATTAATTTTTGGTGCGCCTTCTATTTTTAATTGATAAAATAAAAAAATAGGTAAAAGAATTAAAAAAACAGAGAAAGAAAGAAATAATTTTTTGTAATTTTCTAAGACTAAAAATATTTTTTGATATAATAAAAGTAAGATTTTGTAAATTTTGGTTTCTTCTTTTTTATTAACCGTCAACGAGGCTAAAGCCGTCGTTGGGGTGTTTTTTGACGGTTCTGTTTTTCTATTCAAAATCAAATACAAATGAGGAAGCATCAAAAAAGCAACCACCAAAGAAGTAAACAAAACTGCTCCTGCTGAAACGGCTTGGTCGTAAAAAAGCGCACCTGAAAGACCATTCAAAAAAATCAGGGGAACAAAAACAGATAATGTAGTCAAAACAGAGCTAACTAAAGGCGCAATTACTTCTTGAACTCCTAAAACGGCAGCTTCTTTTTGAGAAAAGCCTCTATTGCGAAACTGTTGAATATTTTCCAAAACAATAATGCTATTATCGATAAGCATTCCCAACCCCAAAGCCATTCCACTAAGCGAAATTACATTTATCGAAACATCAAAAACATAAAATAAACCAAAGCCATAAATAAGGGAAACAGGCAAACTAATACCAATAATCAAAGGAATACGCCAATTTCCCATAAAAATAAAGAGTACCAAAAACACACAAATTCCACCAATAAACAAACTGCTTTTTAGATTATCGATGGCTAAGTTTAATAATGTTGTTTGATTTTGAGTTGTGGTAAATTCTAATTTTGGAAAATTTTGTTTCAAATCTGCCAATGTTTTGTCTATTTTTGGAGTAAGTTCTTGAATTTGTGCTTGAGATTGTTTGTGCAGTGTCAAGACAAAAGCCTCTTTTTGATTGAACAAATGAAAGCCTTGTGGAGTAGGTTCTTCTAATTCAATTTTGGCAACATCTTTTAATAAAATAATTGTTCCTTTTTGCTGAATTTGTGTAGTAAAGTTAGTTTGATTTGTGTTTGTTTTCAGGCGAATAGGTAAGTTTTCAATATCAGTTTTGTCTTCTAAAACAGTTGCTACTTTTACAAAATAACGATATTGTCCTTCTTTTACCGAAATTGAAGAAAGTGTTTGGTTTGCCGATTTTATAGTAGCAATTAAATCAGTTTCAGAAAGGTTTAAAGATTGTAATTTTCTTAGATTAGGAGAAATACTAATTTGCTTTTCTTTAATTCCATTTGCATCAACTATTGAAATTCCTTCTACAGCTTCTAATTGTTTTTTGATTACTTTTTCTACTAATTCGGAAGTTGCTAAGAGGTTATTTTGGTCTTTTGGTACAATTTGTAAATGTAAAATAGGAATATCTGCCGTATTGATTTTGATAATTCTTGGGCGTGGTAATTCCTTTGGCAACGAACCCAAAAGCCTATCTAGTTTTTCATTGGCATCAATATAAGCCAAAGTCATATCTGTACCAAATTCAAAATACAAACGGACTTGTCCGAGTTGGCTTCTTGCTTCACTTTCTGTTCTTTTGAGTCCATTCAAAGTAAGCATATTTTCACGGACAGGACGCAAAATTGTTTGTTCGATTTCTTCTGGCGAATGTCCACGATAATCAAGCTGAATAACTAATTCTGGAACGTCCAAACTAGGCAAAAGTGAAACAGGAAGCTGAAAAAAAGCAATTAAAGACAACACCAAAATACCCAACATAGCCATCAAAACACCAACAGGACGGCTAAATAAAAAATGCAAGAAAGGGTTTTGGTTTGCTTTCATAGTATAGAACCGTCAACGAGGCTTTGCGGTCGTTGAGGTAGCTGAAATTAATTCGTAATCCGTAATTCGTAATCCGTAATTGTCTCAACCTCTGCATCATGCGAAAGTTGAAGATTATTAGAAATGATTATTTGTTGTCCTTCTTTCAATCCTTCTAAAATTTCGATTTGCTTTCCATTTTCTTTTCCTGTCTTTACAAAGTTCCAAAAAGCACGCTTATTTTCATAACTAAAAACGACTTCTTTTTCAGAGCGCAAAACGATTGCTTCCTTCGGCACAACAAGTTGTTTGGGTTGTGGAATATGTAAAGCAACGGTTACATTCATATTTAGAAGCAGGTTTTGAGAAACTTCTTTGGTAGAAGGCAGCGCAAAACGGAGCTTTACTAATCCTTCATTTTCCACTTGTGGATTGATGTCTATTAAAAAACTTTCATAACTAGCAGCATTGGAAAGCGAAGTAATAGGCGAAATAGTGGCTTTATTTTTATTTCCCTTTTGAGATGATAAAATCAAAACTTCACTTTCGGGTACAAAGGCTTCTATCTCCAAATTTTGAGAACTGTACAAAACACAAATAGGCGAACTAGCTGAAATAAATGTACCTTTACTCACAAAAAGATTAGCTATTTTTCCAGAAAAGGGGGCTTTCAGAAGTGTATTTTTTATGGCTTGTGCTGCTTCTGCTTCCTGTATTTCGGAAAGAGCAAGACCACTGCGAGTTCTTAATATTTGCTTTAAGGTGTCTGAAATAGAACTTTCATTTCCCCATTCTCCCCCAAAATCAATAAATAATTTTCGATATTCATCATTTTTAATAGCTTTTTCTTCTTTGGCTCTTCGCAATCTCAAAACAGCTTCTTTGTTTTCTAGACTGGCTATGATTTGCCCTTGACGCACATAATCGCCATTATTGATATAAATTTTTTCTATTTTTCCACTGACCAAAAAACCTATTTCTGCTTGCTGCTTGGCTACTACTTTTCCATTGGTAGAAATAATATAATCTAAATGCTGTTTTTTTATTTTTTGAGTTTTTACTTTGGTTGGTTCTATTTCATAACTCACATTCTGATGTGTACTGTCTGCTGCATTATCTTTTTTATCAGAAATAGCCTTCGTTTTACATGAAGTAAGAACAAAAGATAATAGAATAAAATTGAGTGTAAAAAAATAAAAGCTATTTCTTGGCAAAATACAAGTAGTTTGAATGGAAGAAAAATTAGATAGTTAAAAGTCTTGCAAAGGCAAAGATAATTTTTTTTTATAAAAAAAGAAAATCAGTACTAAAAAATAATAATTTGATTTTTTAGAAATAATATAAATTAAAAAATGTTAAATAATACTAACGTTGTTTGGATTTTACAAAAAAAAAAAAAACTACCTTTGAAATATCTTAATAACTAAGATAATTTATATTTTTTTTATCATTAACTCTTAAATATTTAGGATTATGAAAAAGTTTTTGTTAGGTTTGGTTTTTGTTTTTAGCCTTTCGGCTGGTGGTGTTTCTGTTGCTCAAACAGAATTGGAAGTTACTGACCCAAATGGTGCAGATTGTTTTAATGGAAGAATTAAAATAGATAGCAATGGTCTTCAAAGTTGCGTTTGGCGAGGTAAGACTTGTATGAGATAATCCTTTCAAACCATCTACAAAGTTGAGTTACAATTAACTCAACTTTTTTATTTTACAATCATTCTAAAAATTAACATGAAAAATTATTTATTCTTATTCGTAGTTTTGTTGCTCTTTTCTTGTACACAAAATGAAAAACCTAACAATGAGTTAAATACTAACATTTCTAAAAATGAAACATTGAGTATTATAAAAGCTATATCTATTCCTTGTGATACACTACCTTACAGTTTTGAATATAGTTCCGTATATCAAGAAAATAATGAACTCTATTTTGTAGGATTAGATGAAAGTACGAACGCCCTCTATTTTTATTCTATTACAAATCAAAAATTTTCTCATAAGATTCAGAAACCCATGGAAGGTAATGAGAAATTTATAATTAAAGACTTTCATATTTATACGAAGGATTCAATATTTTTATTAGATGACAGAAAAGGCACTATTGAGTTAGTAGATAATACTGGGAAACAACTCTCTTTAGTAGATTATGGAAAAATAATTGTCCCAGAACAAACAGGTTTTGTTGAAGCTGATAACAGTAAAAGATTTGTTTATTCAAAAGAGTGGAATGCTTTTGTAATGCCCACTTATCCAGAAATTGAATTTGAGTCAAAAGAATTTTATAAACATCGTTTTTTAACACTATTCTTTCATAAAAATGATTCTGTTTATACAGTTGGAAAATATCCAAGTAATATTATCCCCAATGATGAAGGTTTTTTTTATTCAAGTCTTTTTCCAGTTGTTCACTTAATGAAGGATAAATTTATTTTAAATTTTTCTAATAATCATTTCTTATTTCAATTATCTCCAATAAGTAATGAATTAAAGGAAATTGTAAAATGGAAAAGTAATTACATAGATGAAGATTTTGAAAGGCTTCCTATGAAATATGAATTTCAAGAAGCAGTCAATTATAATTCAGTAAATGGATATTACACAAACCTTTCTTTAGATATCGAAACTGAAACCTTATACAGAATTGTAAAACACCCTCAGCCTCTAAAAAATGCAGAGGGCAAACTCAATCAATATTTAGAGTGTGGTTTTTCTATTATGTATGGAAAACTAAACGACCCAAATCCAAAAGAGGTTTTATTAGAAAAAGGAAAATATGTTCCTTACGTAGTTCATAGCATAGGAAACAATCAGTTACTTATTAGCTTAGAAAATTCTTTTAATCCCAATAATAAAGAAAATAGGTTGGAGTTTGAAATTATAGAATTGAAGTAATTATGAAGAAAATAATTCTATTTTTTACTTTAATAGTGGTTTGTTTTGCTTGTTCGAAAGAGAAACTATATGTTTATCAAAATGACTTTGAATTGTACTTAAAAGAAGTACATCAACTCAAAGAAAGCGATTTTGAAGAAACTATTTTTTATGTTTTGGATATAGAAAGTTGTAGCTGTTCGGAACTCAACCTTAAATCATTGTCTATGTTGCTTACTTCTAATAATTTAGTTTTAATAACTGTTGGTAAATCTAGAATTTGGGAAAACTACAAATCAAAACTAAATCACTTTACTATTTTAGAAGACCCAAAAGGAAAAGTACATAGATACGAAACAGGGCTAGGCAAACCTTTACTTTTACATTACAGAAACCAAGAAATCATTTACTATCAAAATGTAATTGACCCCGAAGTAGCAAAAGCAAGTGCTTATATTTTAAATCCTAATTAATCATATTTTAATTTATCTTTATGAAAAAGACATTTTTGAGTTTATTATTTATTTGTGTAGTTTGTATATCTACTAGTTTAGCACAAAATGAATTGGAAGACGCTAATTCTAGTGGAGGTGACTGTAACACCTGTAAAAATGCTAGAATAGTAATGCGACCTCAAGGACTTGTTTGTATCCTTATTGGAAATCAATGCATTAGATAACTTTTATATCAATTTCATATTTTAAATCCTAATTAGCTTTTACAGTTAGTTAGGATTTTTATTTTTTGTACTTTTGAAAGAAAAATAATTATACAATCAATTAAACCATTCCAATGAAATATACTTTTTTATTTTTATTGATTCTTGCTTTTTCTTGTACTTCTCCCCAAAAGCAAGAAACTATTGCATCTACAAAAGACCTAAACGAAATGTCTTTAGAGGAAATTTTAGAAGTTCCTATTACTTTTTCTGACAAGGAATATACTTTAGAAAAAATAAATGAAATAAATATTCCTATTGATTCAGTTAGCTCCAATTCTAGTGCTTACCCTATATATCACGATGCAGATACAGCACAGTATTATGTACAAGGAAATGAGGCTATTAATTCTATTGACTTTTATGATTTAGAGAAAAAAGAGCTTTATAAAAGAGTGAAGTTTGAGCGTACTGGTAATCAGATGATTTCTTCTACACGAAAAATTTTCATCAAAAATGCTGATTCTATTTATATTTTTGAGGATAGATATGGTAGAATAGATTTGGTAAATATTAATGGGGAAATTTTAGAACGTTACGACTTGCCAAAGAAACACAGACATTTGATTTATACTAATATGGCATCAAGTTTCTTAGTACATAAAAATAAAGTTTATTTCTGTGCTGACATATTTTCTGGAAGAGAACCTGCTAATATTACAAAAGAGTTTATAGAAACAAGAAACACAACAGGAATTTTTGATTTAGTTACTAGAGAGTTAGCTTTTGAAGACAGAACTGCTCCTTTGTATTTAGCTAACTCTAATATTATACCAGAGATGTTATATACAAGTAATTTTTTTGATGAAAATTATACTATTGTATTCACTCCTTTATCAGGACACATACAATACCTCAAAAATGAAAAAAACACTCAAACCATTCTTAGAAAAAAGAATTTTAATAAAGAGATGTTAAAAAAAATGAAGAGAAATAGTAATGGAATAAGGTATGATAGTTATTTTTCAATATTTGCAGATAAAAAAAATGATATGTTCTATACTGTGGTTTTAGAAGGTATAGAAGAAAAAGATTTAGATGGTAATCCAAATAGTTATGATGATCAACTTATAACGATAGTCATAGCAGATGAAAAATTCCATCATGCAGGAGAAATAACTCTTCCAAAAGATACGCATTTCAGAAATATAATGGCTACAAAAGAAGGTTTATTAGTTTCTAATGCCAATCCAAAAAATCCAAATAACGATGAGAGTGTTTTGTCTTTTACTTTATATAAACCTAAAAAAATAAAGTAATAATGAATATGCTGATTTGAAGCAAAAATAAGTGCTTATTTTTGCTAAAATATAAAAAAAACCGAAATTCAAATTTATTGAACTTCGGTTTTTTTTAGTAAAAATATATTTTATTTTTAACCCAAATAAGGTTTTAAAGCCTTACTACGTGTAGTATGACGAAGGCGACGGATTGCTTTTTCTTTAATCTGACGAACACGCTCACGAGTAAGATTAAACTTCTCACCAATCTCTTCCAAAGTCATTGGGTGTTCCCCATTAAGTCCAAAATAATAGGTTATCACATCAGCTTCACGAGGAGTAAGTGTAGATAATGCTCTCTGAACTTCACGACGAAGCGAATCATTCATTAATTCAGAATCAGGTTTGTCTTCTGTATCATTTTCCAAAACATCAAGAAGTGTATTGTCTTCTCCTTGTACAAAAGGTGCGTCCATAGATACATGACGACCCGAAATTTTGAGTGTATCAATTACCTCAGCAGGCGTGATTTCCAACTCATCAGCTAACTCTTCTGGAGAAGGCTCACGTTCATAACGCTGCTCTAATTCAGAAAAAGTTTTTGAAATTTTATTCAACGAACCTACACGGTTGAGAGGCAAGCGAACAATACGAGATTGTTCGGCTAGAGCTTGCAAAATTGATTGACGAATCCACCAAACAGCATACGAAATAAACTTAAAACCACGAGTTTCATCAAAACGTTGTGCTGCTTTGATAAGCCCTAGATTTCCTTCATTAATAAGGTCGCCCAAAGAAAGTCCTTGATTTTGGTATTGTTTGGCTACCGAAACCACAAAACGCAAATTGGCTTTTGTAAGTCTTTCTAGTGCGATTTGGTCACCATCACGAATACGCTTTGCTAATTCTACTTCTTCATCAGGAGTAAGTAAATCTACTTTACCAATTTCTTGGAGATATTTATCTAGTGATTGACTTTCTCTGTTGGTTATTTGTTTGCTTATTTTTAGTTGTCTCATCTATTGTGGTTTCCTATTAATAAAGGTGGGCAATATTTTTTAATAAATATGAATAAAAGTTCTAAATAACTTATTTTTTGGTAAGTTTTTGATTCTATTAAGATGCTAAATTAGAACGTATTATAAAGGCTTTTGTTTTAAAACAGCTTCAAATTTTGTTAATCTTTTAGTGAAAATTTTTCACTGAATATGTAGCAAAAATCGTTCTAAAAAACAAATCTAAACCTAATTTATAATCGTTTGAAAGGAATAAAAAAATAGTATTTTGTTATTCAAAAATAAATTTGTGCTGCTAAAGATAAAATTTTGTACTGACATGAAGAGGCTTTGCAAAATAATATTCTAATTTTTTCTATTTATCGAATTTTGTTTGTTAAAATAATAGAGTATTAAATGCAATTCTTTCAACCTTTTATTTGCTGTTATATTTTATTCTTTTTTTTAATAATAAAACTACAAAAACCTTGTTGCTTATTGTAAATTCTACCAAGTAATTTTAACTTTGACAAAATTATTACTCATTCAAACCATCTACCTGTGTGAATTTTATACTTACTCAAGATTATTTAGACCAATTTTCAGAAGCAGTACAAAAAAAAGATACTGATTTTATTATTTCTCAAACAGACATTCTTCATTCGGCTGATATTTCGGCTATTTTAGATGAATTAGAAACTGATGAGTGTCATTATATTTTGGGACTCTTGCCCGAGCAGGTTAGAGCTGATATTATCAGTGATTTGGATACAGCTATTCGTGTTGATTTTTTGCAAACTTATCAGCCTTCTCAAGTGGCTGAAATATTAGATTATACAGATTCTGATGATGCAGCCGATATTTTGAATGAGCTTCCTGTCAAAATGAGAGAGGAAGTAATTGTTCATGTAGAAGAACCAGAAGATGTAATAGATTTATTGCATTATGACGAGGATTGTGCAGGAGGTTTGATGGCTAAAGAGCTTGTTACAGCAAATATAAATTGGACAGTTGTCGAATGTATAGAAGAAATAAGAAGGCAAGCTGAAAGTGTAGAAAAAATTTATTCAATTTATGTAGTTGATGATAATAATGTTCTTTTGGGTAGAGTTGGAATAAAAAAATTAGTTTTGAATCGTAGCAGTACAAAGGTTGCTGATATTTATGAACCTGATATTATTTCGGTTTATTCCTATCAAGATGAAGAAGAAGTAGCCAATATTATGCAAAAATATGACTTAGAGGCACTTCCTGTAATTAGTGTAAACAAACAGCTTTTAGGGCGAATTACCATTGATGATATTTTAGATGTAATAACAGAACAAGCC
>CAKZOK010000139.1 GCA_937136415.1 uncultured Cytophagales bacterium
TATAAATTCTATCAAATCTGTATCGCTATTATTTTTCGTACTTTTGTACACTAAATCTATTTTAGACTAATACAATTTCGAATAAAAGTTATTTTAACGATATAAAAATTATGGAAAATTACACACTCAATTATTATAAAACTTTTGCAGATGATATGAAAAATAGTTTACAAACTGTTTTTGATGCTTATAATGGGTATTTTGTACAAGAAGCTATTCCTGCTTTTGGTAGCATCAATAGCAATGAAAATGCTACTAAAATAAATTTTGCTAATAATGCTCATAAAAACTGCTTTACTGATTATGTTCTATTAGAACAACGAGTAAATAAATATAAAGCCTACGAAATTTTTTTAGAGGAACAAAAAGAAGCAACAGAAATTGCCTTATTAAATAAATTTGTGCCTTCTTTCGAAAATTCTTATACTTCTCTTTTCAGAATTGTAGATATAGATGTAGAAGAAGGAATTATTTATTTTGATGATGTTTTGGGTGTAAATGAAGGACAAGAAATTGCTATCATAGACAAAACTCTTTCAGATACAATAGATAAAAATCCTAGTAATATGAATTTTTTGATGTTTTTTCGTTTTATTCCTTTCTTGGGAGATTTTATTGATTTGAACGATGATGAAGATACATTAAAAGGAATGTCAGCAGGTTATATTTATTTCTTTGAGCCACAAGAAGAACGCACAATCATCAAAGAATATAAAAAAATGGCTGATAAAGTAAGAGTTTCAAAGTCTTCTTCTAAAAGACAAATCGCTTTTACAGAACTAGATAAAAAATATGGAAAAAAATTATTATTATCTTAAAACTAATGTTTTTACAAATCAAAAAAACGCAAAACTAGAATTTAGTTTTGCGTTTTTAGTTTACTATTGATAGATGCTGTTATTTTACAATTTCGATGAACCTTTCTCCTCTAGAGCTATCCCAATAAATGTATTTAGGTCGCTCGTGGGGACACGAGCAACGGAGAGAGTAATTTTAAAACAAAAGCAATAAATTAATTGTAGGTAAAAAAAATTTACCGTTGCTTGTGTCCCCATGAGCGACTTGATATTATGAAATTATGAGCCAATCAAATCCAAAAAATAAAGAAGAATTAAGAGAACATTTGAAAGATGTAATCCGAAACATTCCACGCCAACCAGGGATTTATAAATATAAAGACGAGAATAATGAAATTATTTATGTAGGAAAGGCGAAGGAGTTACGCAAACGTGTTTCTAGTTATTTTACCAAATCGCACCAATACGACCGAAAAACTCGGCAGCTTGTTCGTGAAATCAGAAATGTAGAAATTACCATTGTTGATAGTGAAGCCGATGCGCTGCTTTTGGAAAATAATCTAATAAAAGCACACCAGCCAAAATATAATATTTTATTAAAGGACGGAAAATCATATCCGTATATCTGCATCACAAATGAGCCTTTTCCTAGAGTTTTCACTACCAGAACGCCAAATAAAAGACAAGGAACAAATTATGGACCTTATACAAATGGAAAAACTTTGTATGCGCTCAACGAACTTATAAAAAAATTATACACACTTCGAACCTGTTATCATAATTTGAGTGAAGAAAATATTGCAGCAAAAAAATATAAAGTTTGTTTAGAGTATCATATCAAAAACTGTAAAGGAGCTTGTGAAGGATTGCAAGAAGAAGAGGATTATTTGATAGATATTGAACAAATTAGAAATATTCTGAAAGGAAAAACAAGCCGTGCAAAGGAGTATTTCAAAACAAAAATGAAAGCAGCAGCCGAAAAAATGGAATTTGAAGAAGCTCAAAAAGCAAAAGAAAAATGGGAAGCTCTTCATACTTATCAAAGTAAATCGCTTATCACAAATCCGAATATTTCTGATACAGAAGTAATTGCTCTTTTAGATGATGAAGCAAATGTTTATGTAAACTATCTCAAAATTGAAGATGGAAGTATCGTTTATACAGCCAATCAATCGTACAAAAAACGCTTAGAAGAAACCTTAGAAGACATTTTGCCAATGGTAGCAGTAGAGTTTAGGCAGCGTTTTGGAAGTGAAGCCGAGCGAATTGTTAGTAATATTTCGGCAGATATTCCATTGCCAAAAGTAGAAGTTATTAATCCAAAAATAGGCGATTTACGCAAATTATTAGATTTATCTTTAAAAAATGTAAGCTATTTCAAGAAGGAAAGGTTACGCAAAAAACTAGATTTTGCAGAACGCAAACAAGAAAAAGGTTTAGTAGCCGTCGAAGCACTTCAAAAAGATTTGGGTTTGAAAGAATTGCCTATGCATGTCGAATGTTTTGATAACTCTAATTTGCAAGGTACAAATCCAGTTTCTTCGATGGTTTGTTTTATGAATGGAAAACCTTCAAAGCGAAATTACAGAAAATACCACGTCAAGACAGTAGAAGGCGCAAACGATTTTGCGACCATGTACGAAGTAGTTTATCGTCGTTATAGAAGGCTTTTAGAAGAAAAACAACCTTTGCCAAATTTAGTAATTGTTGATGGTGGAAAGGGACAATTAAGTTTTGGAGCGCAGGCTTTGAAAGATTTAGATTTATATGGAAAGATTCCCATTGTCGGAATTGCGAAGCGTTTGGAAGAGGTTTTTTATCCTGAAGACCAATACCCAATTTATATCAATAAAAAATCTCCTTCCTTGAAACTTATCCAACATTTGAGAGATGAAGCACACCGTTTTGCAATTACTTTTCATAGAGATGTCAGAAGTAAAAATGCTCTTCGCAACCCATTAGAAAATGTAAAAGGAATAGGAAAATCAACCATCGAAAAACTTCTTATAGAATATAAATCTATCAAAAAAATTGCAAAAACGCCTGATTCGGAGTTGAAAGAGTTAATTGGTGCAAATCGTACTCGTCTGATTAAAGAATATATTAAAAATAATCCTGATTTGTTGAGTTAGAATATTACGACCTAGTAGGTTAATCGCATCTAATTTGAACATTTTTAGCTGCATAGCTGCGTAATATTGTTATTTTTCATAATTAATTATTGAATTTCAATATTTCGCAGCTACGCAGCTTCTGATAAATTAAAACATTCATCTTTTCTACAAATAATATTACGCTACTCTGTAGCTATAATTTCTAAAATAAGTACTAAAAATCCTCATTTTTTGGTGCGATGAACCTAGTAAGACAGGATATTAAAAAAATGACACCATTCAAAAAGAATAATGTCATTTTTCGTAATTTTTAATCGTAATTGAATTACTTTCTTTCCAAATGCACATAAATAGGAAAATGGTCGCTATAACCTCCTAAATATTTTGGACCTACATACATTCTAAATGGATTTCCTTTATATTTTCCTTTTGCTTCTTTCAAAAACTCTTCATCATAAATATTTCCATCAAGATAATTCCAGCCTTTTGCATTATTGGTTAAAAGTCCTTTACTGATAATCATTTGGTCAAGCATATTCCAATCCCCTCTATAATTGTATGTTCCTTTTCCTTCTTTTTGCAACGAATAAAAGGCATTGAAAAGTTCTTTTTCTTTAAGTTCTTTCGAATCAACTGCTTGTAAACCTTCTGCAAGACTTTTATTAAATGGTTCATCATTAAAATCTCCCATCAAAATAATTTTTGCATTTGGATTTTTAGCTTCCAAATCATCAACTATTTTACGAGCAACAAGTGCAGAAACCATACGTTTAGGACGGCTTTTTTCTTCTCCTCCACCTCTTGACGACCAATGGTTTACTACAAGATGAATTTCTTCTCCCTCTAGTTCTCCAGAAACCAACAAAACATCTCTTGTCTTGTCATTATCAGCAAGTTTTGCTTCATAATTTTTTGAAGACGTAACCTTAAAAACAGATTCTTTATAAAGAAGAGCTACATCAATTCCTCGCTCATCGGGCGAGTCATACTGAACATAATTATAGCCATGTTTTTTCAAAAGAGGGTCATTTATCAAATCTTTTAGTACTTTTTCATTTTCAATCTCACATACTCCAATTATTTCAGCTCCATCTTCATCACCTATACCACTGATTACTTTTGCTATTTTTTGAAGTTTTTGTTGATAGCGTTCGGTTGTCCATTTTTGCTTTCCATTTGGTGTAAAATCATCATCAAAGGTATTTGGGTCGTCTTCTGTATCAAACAAATTTTCTACATTATAAAATGCAACTGTATGAACAGCAGGATTTGAATTTTGAGCAGCCGTGTCTTCAGAAGTTTCTGTTTTAGAATCATCTGTTACAAGTGTGTTCTCATTTTTTGTTGCATCTTTAGTTGGAGAGCAAGCAAAGAGCATAAAAGAACTCAGTATAGAAAATAAAAATGTTTTTTTCATCGGAATTTGTTTTTTTTAAATGATTTAAGAAACGTTTTTTAAGAATATTTATTTTTAAGGATTAAGTTGTAGCCCAATCAACAATACATCATCTACTTGGTCTTCATCTTCTTTCCATTTATTAAAGGTATTAACAAATAACTCATGTTGTTCTGTCATTGGTTTTTGATGATTATCCAAAAGTAATTGTTTGAATTTGGCTTTCATAAATTTTCGTCCTGCTGCACCACCAAACTGGTCTTGATAACCATCAGAATACAAATAAATTGTTGTTGGTTTGCTTACATCAATGGTATGTTTGGAAAAATTGACATGTTTATTTTTATAAAATGCCCC
This sequence comes from uncultured Cytophagales bacterium, assembly GCA_937136415.1. Classification (GTDB taxonomy): domain Bacteria; phylum Bacteroidota; class Bacteroidia; order Cytophagales; family Bernardetiaceae; genus Bernardetia. Next base: position 4,665 of record CAKZOK010000139.1, read on the forward strand.
TCCTACACTTGCATTTGTTCCCTTTATTTCAAATAATTGATTATCTTGAATATAAATAAGAGGATTTTTTGCACCTACAAACTCAATGACTTGCTTTTCAGAATCATACACACAAAGAGATAAATCCATTCCATCACGATTTTCTGTTTGTTCTTGTTGAAGGGATTTTATCACGCCCTCGTGCAATTTCTGTACTAATAAATGAGGTTCTTCTAAAGTAGCTTCATTCGAAAACTGATTCAACAAATTATATCCAATCATAGACATAATTGCCCCTGGAACGCCGTGTCCAGTACAATCAACAGCAGCAATAGCAATGCGCATATTTCCATCACTACTTACTTTTCTATCAATCCAATAAAAATCTCCAGAAACAATATCTCTAGGTTGATAAAAAATAAATGACTTAGGAAACAAAGCCTTTATAATCATTTGAGGAGGCAGAATGGCATTTTGAATATGTTTTGCATAATTAATACTTTGATGTAATGTTTTGGTTTTGGACTCTAAGGCAAGGTAAGAATGTTCTAGTGCTTTGTTTTGCGCTCCAATTTGTTTTGTTCTTCTTTGTACTTCTCCCTCTAATCGTTGTTCGGATACTTGTAGCTGTTCATTAATATCATTCATCTCTATCATGGCTTGTTGCATGATTGCTTCTTGTGCTTCCATTTGCTCTGTTTTTTCTTGCAGCTCTTCAAACGACAAACGCATCGCTTCTTCTTGCTCTTCTATTTGATGAAGCTGGAGTTTATTTTTATCTACCTGTTGTATTAATTTTTTTTCTTGTAGTCTTATTTGCTCGTTTACACTTGTTAGCTCTTCCACAGCTTGCCTCATTTCTTCTTCTTGTGCTTGTAATTCTGTATTTTTGATTGCTAATTCTTCTTTATCTTTTCCTACTTGAAGTAGTGCTTGTTTAAGAGATTTTTCAGTGGTCGCTAATTCTTCATTTTGTTCTTGTGTAATACTATTAAGTTCTTCAGTTTCTTTAAGTGTTTTTAATAGCTCTGTTTCTGTCTTTTGATTACTTTTGGAAAGCGAACCTATCATTATTACAAGAGTGGACAATACCATGGCTATCATCACTAACGATAAGGCATCTTGCATGAATTTGTTCAAAACAACATACGGCATAATAATTTGTTTTTCTAGCAACCAAAACAAAAGAAGAGTAGTAACGATAGTAAACAAAACCAATAGCGTTATCTTCAAACGCTCTTTTATAGGATATAAAATAAAAGGAGAAACAGCAACACCATAAAAAAAGTCTAATATAGATGTTTGATTACCCAATGCAATGGTAAATGCTACAGAAGCACTCCAAAAAATAAAAAAAGTAAACATATTAACAAAAGCAAACTTTTTTAAGCTACTTAAATATAAATTTAAGTATAGGCTAACTCCTGTCAAAATTACTCCTGCAAATATAAGTGGGTCTGTAAAAAAGTGTAAAACTGCAAAAGGAGGCATAAAAAGAAAAACTATAAAATTAACTTGATTAATCAAAGTAATATGTTTTTGTTTGCCTTTGTCCATAGATTCATCTATACCAAGCCCAGAAACTTTTTCCCATATTTTTTTCAAAAAACTCATTCTATTTATTTAGCTTGTATAAAGAGGAAATGAATATTGCTATTCTATGTAAAAATAGAATTTTCAAACTATTTTTTCAAAAATGAAGTATAAAATTATAATAATTAGAAATTTACTATAAAATATTGAATCTAACAAAAAAAACTCTTTCTCAAAAAGAAAGAGCTTTCGACCTAACACACAAACACAAACAATAGAGAAAATTTATTATAAATAATAACATCTCTATATATTACGCTATTTGATAACAGGAATTTCCTGTTCTTGGGTTGCGCTTCCCAAGTTTTTTGAATGTTTTTGAGTAGAAGAAACTTCATCTCTTCCTGTAAATTTGCTCATTGAGTTATATACATTAAAAATATTTCCTGCTAAGAAATCGTACATTCGTGCTGGTAACACTCCTCTCAATAAAGGCAATAACTTTACCATAAATGGCTCTTGTACCAAAATTTCATTTGATTTAACAGCCTTAATAATTTCTGATGCAATTTCTTCAGGAACTAAAAGTGGTGTCAGAAGTGGCGCAGATGCCCCATCAAACATTCCAGTATCAATATATCCAGGCATTACTGTTGTTACATGCAAATCTGTCTTTTGGCGTTCGTTGATTTGCTCCATTTCCAAACGAAGTGATTCAGACCAACCCAAAACAGCCCACTTGCTACCTGCATAAACAGACATGCGAGGGTTTGGTGTAAAAGCTGATGCAGAAGAAATATTAATAATATGCCCAGCCCCTTTTTTTATCATTCCTGCTACAAATGCTCTAGCAATGTGCATCACTCCCAAAACATTAATACGAATTGTTTTTTCAATATCTTCGTAAGAATGGTCTTCAAAGTGCTTTCCTACCACAATGCCTGCATTATTAAACAAAATATCTATTGTTCCTACTTCTGTTGCTACTTTTGAAGCTGCATTCTGAATGCTTTCCAAATCAGAAACATCAACTTGATAAGTATGTACCTTGTATCCTTTATTTCCAAATTCTAAAGCTACTTCATCAAGTCCTTTTTGATTAATATCCCAAATAACAAGCTCCGAAGCACCTTCTTCCATACATTTGCGACCCATTATTTTGCCTATTCCACTTGCTCCTCCTGTGATAAGTACGACTTTGTTAGTTATTCTTGACATAATTTTAATAATGATTAATGAATGAATGAGTTATTTATTGATGAATAACAATAGCTTGATTTGAAAAAACCTAAAAATACTCGGCTTGCATACTATTACTAAACGTCTTTATTTGAAATAAGTTGTAAATAATTGAAAATAATTTTAAAATTTTCATTCTCATATTATTCAAATACCTTTTTCTCGCCTCTACCTCAACATTCTTTCTATCATTCTCCAATGCGTCGTGAGCAAATCTTCTTTTGTAAGAGAAAAATAATGTTCGATAATATTTACTTTTCGTTTTACTACTTGCAAAACTCCTGTAAACTGGCTCCAAAGCACAAAGGCAGTTTCGAATGGATTTCCTTGTTCGGTAATGCTTCCATCTTTTGTGCCTTCTCTAATTGCTTTTATCAAAATCTCAATGACTGCATTTCCTTCTTCTAAGGCTTGCAATGATTCAGTTTCGGCAGCAGCAAGATTGAATGTATCATTTTCATAATCCAAAATAGTTGTAAAATAATTTGGGTATTTTTCTGAAAATTCTATATATGTTTTGCCTACAATAATTATTTTTTCATAACCCGAATTTCCTTCTTTGATAGCTTCACGAAGCATTTTTTTTAGAATAATAAAACCTCTCAAAATGATAGCTCTATATAATTCTTCTTTGCTCTTAAAATAAAGATATAAAGTTCCTTTGCTAAGTTCGGCTGCTTTAGCAACCTGTGCCATTGTTGCAGCAGAAAAACCATACTTAAAAATTACATCTTCGGCTGCATCAACGATTACATTTCTTCTATGCACTCGTTCTCGTGCCTTGCGCTCTGCTATTCCCATTGAAAATTTAGATTCTGACTAAACTATATATTTATTTAAGTTTACAAACAATGACCGTTGGTCATTATTTATACACAAAGGTAACACAAAGGTTTGGATTTACAAGATTTTTTACAATAAATTAGTTTTAATTTATTTTTTAACATTTACAAACATCTTTTTATCAGTCAATTACAAATAACTCTATTCTCCACAAACAAAATACATTTATATCTTTATAAAAATAAAAAATGACTGTACGTCAAAAACAAAAAAATCCCATTGCTACTTTAGCAAAACACTCTCAATAAAAATGATTTGAAAACAAAGTATCTTTTTTATAAAAAAATCCTAAATAAAGATTTTGACAAATTGCGTTTCTAAAAAATATATCGTACTTTTGCGCACCATTCAGTTATCTATAAAGATGATTGCCGAGGTTGGATTTAATCAAAAACAGATTTGTTTTTGAGTCATATAAACTATAAATCTAAGGCTGAATGGTATGATAAAAAATTGACCTTAGCATTTAATCAAACTCAACGTACAAAAGTACACACTAATAAAATGGCAAGAGTTGCATATTTAGACCCAGCAGCAAAAGAAGAAATTTTTGAAAAAAATAGTCTTTCTAAAAATAAAAAAGATACAGGTTCGGCAGAATCTCAAATTGCTCTTTTTACACACCGTATCAATTACCTTACTGAACATTTGAAAGAACACAAAAAAGACCACGCAAGTCGTCTAGGTCTTTTAAAATTGGTAGGTAAGCGTCGTAGTTTATTGGATTATCTTATCAAAACAGACGTTTTGCGTTACCGTGCTATTATCAAAGAATTAGGTATTCGTAAATAATCTTTTAAAAAAAAGACTTTATATATCAAAAAAAACTCTCAAAATTATTATCAATTTTGAGAGTTTTTTTTTGTTTTTGCCAAAAACTACTACAACTTTATTCACAGAAAATTAAAATTATAAAAAAAACTGTATCTTCGTAACAAATAAATATAAAAATTAAAAAACGTAAATGAAACCAAATCCGATTATCAAAACGGTTTCTCTCCCAGACGGACGAGAAATAAGTGTCGAAACAGGCGTACTTGCAAAGCAAGCAAGTGGCGCAGTAGTTGTCAGAATGGGAAAAACTATGCTTTTGGCTACCGTAGTAGGTGCAAAAGAACCACGTGAAGGAATGAATTTCTTCCCTCTCTCAGTAGATTATCAAGAAAAATTTGCGTCAGCAGGACGTATCCCTGGTGGTTTTTTGAAGCGTGAAGGAAGATTATCAGACCATGAAATTCTGGTTTCAAGGATTATAGATAGAGCTGTACGCCCTCTTTTTCCTGATAATTATCACAACGAAACTCAAATCATGATTTCGCTTATCTCGGCTGATAGTGATGTTTTGCCTGATGCTTTGGCTGGTTTTGCTGCTTCGGCTGCGATTGCAGTTTCTGATTTGCCAATGCTTGAGCCAATGTCAGAAGTAAGAGTAATCAAACTAGGAGAAGAATATATTATCAACCCAACTCCTGCCCAAATAGAAGAGGCTAGTTTGGAATGTATTGTCGCTGCAACTTACGACAATATCATGATGGTAGAAGGAGAATCACAAGAAGTTACTGAAGAAGATTTGTTAGAAGCAATTCAAGTAGCACACGAAACAATCAAACTGCAGTGTACATTGCAGAGAGAAATGGCAGAAGCTGTTGGAAGCACTCAAAAAAGAGAGCATTTGCAGCCAGAAGGAGATGCAGAATTAGAAAAAATGCTTCATGATAATTATTATCAAGCAATTTATGATTCAGTAAAAGCAGGAACTTCACGCAGCAAATCTGAAAGAGGAGAAGCTATTAGTTCTATCAAACAATCATATATTGATACTCTTCCAGAAAACCCTCAAGAAGGCGAAGAAGTAGATATGAAATTAGTTAGTACTTATTTCAAAGCGATGTACAAATCGGCTGCTCGTAACTTCGTTTTAGAAGAAGGAACTCGTTTAGACGGAAGAAAAACAAACGAAGTACGTCCTATTTGGTCAGAAATTGATTATTTACCTTCGGCTCATGGCTCGGCTGTCTTTACTCGTGGAGAAACTCAATCACTAACAACAGTTACACTAGGAACAAAACTAGACGAACAAATGATTGATGGAGCAATGAACTCTGGCTACAATCGTTTTATTTTACATTACAATTTTCCTGCATTCTCTACTGGCGAGGCTCGTCCGAATCGTGGGCCAGGTCGTCGTGAAGTAGGTCATGGAAATTTGGCAATGCGTGCCTTGAAAAACATGTTACCTTCTTACGAAGAAAATCCTTATACAGTACGTGTCGTTTCTGATATTTTAGAATCAAATGGTTCTTCTTCAATGGCGACTGTTTGTGCTGGTTCGTTGGCACTTATGGACGCAGGCGTAAACCTTAAAGCTCCTGTTTCTGGTATTGCAATGGGAATGATTTCGGATAGTGAAACGGGCAAATTTGCTATCCTTTCTGATATTTTGGGAGATGAAGACCATCTTGGAGATATGGATTTCAAACTCACAGGAACAGCAAATGGAATTACAGCCTATCAAATGGACATCAAAATTGATGGACTTTCTTATGAGATTTTACACAAAGCATTATTACAAGCTAAAGAAGGACGTTTGCATATCTTAAACGAGATGAGCAAAACAACAACAGAAGCTCGTGTAGAGGTGAAAGACCATGCGCCACGCATTCATCAAATCATTATTCCTCGTGAACTTATTGGTGCTGTCATTGGACCTGGAGGAAAAGTCGTACAAGAAATTCAGCGTGAAACAGGAGCAACAATTACCATCGAAGAAGTAGATAACGCAGGACGTGTGTCTATTTTTGCAACTGATAAAGATGTTCTTAACAATGCTAAATCTATTGTTGAGGAAATTGTAACGCCACCAGAAGAAGGAAAAGTATATGAAGGCAAAGTCAAAAAAATCACTGACTTTGGTGCTTTTGTAGAGTTTATGAAAGGCAAAGAAGGATTGCTTCATATTTCTGAAATTACGTGGGAACGTTTGCCATCAATGGAAGGCGTTTTAGAGGAAGGCGAAGAAGTACAAGTAAAACTGATGGAAGTCGACCAACGTTCTGGCAAATTCCGTTTGTCAAGAAAAGTATTATTGCCAAAACCAGAAGGCTACCAAGAGCGTCCACCTCGTGATAGAAATAACGACAGAGGAGGAAGCCGTAACGGTAGTAGAGATAGCCGAGGAGGAGGAAGAGATTCTCGTCCACCACGCAGAAATAATTAATTTATAAAATTGATTTTCTACTCTATTTGAAAATATAATTTCTAACTCACATTTTAATTTTGATAATTAGAATGTGAGTTTTTTTTTGAAAAATAATTTACCTCAATTTCAAAAATACTTCTTTACTCAAACTATCCTTTATTTCAAATTTTATTTTGGTTTTTATTGAATTAGGAACAAAAACATTTTGTCCAATAATTACAAAATCAAGCTGTTGTTCTTCTATAAAAATCCATTTTAGAGAATCATTACAAACTATGTTTTGAGCTGTAATTTTATCATCAATTTTATTTTTTAACCAAACAGCAAAAAAATCAGTTTCAGAAAATGAAGAATTATTTTGATAGTTTATACAAACCATATCCAAATTATAAAACTGCTCTAAATCCTTTTTAAAAGCCAAATAACGCCCCTCTATTTCAAAATTTTCATTTCTATTAAATACTATTTTACTATCATAATAATTTGATGAATGAAAAATTGCGCCTCTTTTTAGCTCCTGTTTTTTTATCAATTCTTTCTCAATACTATTCAAATATTTTTGTGAATATACTTGGTTTGGCTTTACTTCTTTCCAAAACCAATGAAGTGTAAAAGCAAATCCATACAAAAGAAGAAAAGCAAAAACAATTTTTACTTTGAATTTCAAATAATTCTGATTATTTATCAAAAAATAAATTAAACTAATCTGTATAAATGGTAAAATAAAATTTCTCAAAAACTGAAACCGTTCTTGATGAAATGGAAATAAAAAATAGAAAAATATTCCTCCCAATATTCCTCCCATAAAAAAAAATAAGTATGTCGTTTGTGGAAAGGCAAACAACGATAAAGTGATTTTTGCAACTATTTTTTTAGATTCTAAATAAAATTCATAACAAAATAGAATTAGAAAAGGAATATAAATCACAAAAAACCCAAATAGATAAATTATTATTTCTCTAAAGATTGTAATTAAACTAATTCCCTTTTTTGATAATGCTAAAATAGAAACCTCCGAATTTGCAACACTTTGAGAAGATTGTGTCAAATAATAAAACAAAAAATAACTAAGAGGAATCAGAAAAAAAGCTATAATTTCTAGCTTCAAATTATAGCTTTTTTGTCGATTATTTTGGTATAATAAAAAAATACCAACAAAAAAAAGACCTCCCCAACAAGCAGCCCAAAGTGTAGGAGAAATAATCGGAATAATAAAAACAAACCAAATACAAGCTCTATAATTTTGATTTTGAAAAGATAAAAAAACAGCAATCCAAAAAAAATAATGCTCTGAAAGCCCTGTAAACATAGTATTTGTGAGCCAATAAGTAGATTGAAAACCTTTAATGATTTGATAAAAAGGAAAATAAACCCCACTTAAAAATAATAATCCAAAAGAAAAAAAGAAAAATTTAAGATTTATTTTCTCATTCTTTTTTTGCTCAAAAGCAGCCAAAAAACCTACCCAAACACAGATTTGTAGAAGTGGAATTGTAAAAAGAGAGTAAGCAACAAAACCAGAAATTGAAAATATTTTGCAGAAAAAAGCAGTCAGCCAAAATTCAAAATAATGATAAGGGGTTGTTCCCAAAACGCTTGGCAAATCTTCATGAAAAGCAAAAACAGTTTCATAAGAAGAAGTCAATAACTTTTCTGACAAACGACCATAAAAAAAAGAATCTTTGGAGGGAATAAGAAAAACAAAATCATTCTTTCCTTCAAAAATTGCAGAAATATCAAACACAAAAGCAGCATTGAGAAGCCAAATTAGCGTACTCCCCACAACTAAAAATAATATTTTCTTTATCTTATTTTTTTTAAAGAGAATAAAATTTTTCTTTTTTCTTTCGCTTTGAAAAACAAAATATACTGCAAAAGTAAGTATTGGAAATAAAATAGTTTGGATTGTTTGCCCATTTTTTAAAAGAATAGAAGCAAAAACACTCAAAAAAGAAATACTAAAAAACAATAACCAAAAAAGAAAACTCATATTTTTGATAGAAATTAGCTAATTTTGTAATGTAGCGTAGGCTTTAGCCTGCGAATAAAAGTAGCACACACTTTAAATGTGCACAATAAAAAAAATCAAATAAGTGTGAAACGTTTCTATAACTCTCTAATAACTTCTATTTCTTGTTTTATCTTATTTTTTACAGTTTTTTTGAGCATTCAAAATTCTGTGATGGCTTCTTCTGGCTTGCCTTTGGTCGAATCTAATTCCATTTATCAAACATTAAGTGAAAAATGGCTTGTTTATGATGAAGATTTGGAAAGTTATGTGCCTTATCTACCAACGGTTCATAGTCAATATAGAGCCTTGCATTTGATTTTTGATTTTAATAAAAATCTAGCCGATTATCAGCATAATTATTTGGGTATTGCTATTCCTCAAAATGCAAAATTATTTTGGAATACTCGTTTTTCATCTATTGTTTCAGAGCAAGAATATATCGAAATTTCGTTTGATAGTTTAATAAATTTGTATTCTGACAAGCAGAAGCACAAACAATTCAACGGTTTTTTGATGCTAACTGTATATCAAGAAAAGCCTCAAAATCAAATTCTTGAATCTTATTCTGCTTATATTCTTACTCAAAAAAATAGCTTTAGCAAACCAAAAACGATTGAAAAAACAGCCATAGACCCTACCACAATAAAAAAACCCAAAACATCTCTTTCAGATTGGATTTTGATGATAAATTGGTTTATTGTTGGAGTAATTGTAATTTTTTCGGTCAGCATTTACCCTCTTATTGGAAAAGAAGCCTTCGGAGAATCGTGGAGTTATTTTTTTAGACCTGCCAAAACATTCAAACGAACAGAGCTATTACCTCAAATAGGTTACATTGTTTATTTTAGCTTAGTAATGGGCTTTGTTTGGGTTTTTTATACATATATAGAACTGTATGGAGCAACTACAAACAATTACTTTTCTATCAAAAACAATTTATTCTCATTCATTTTGAGTTGGTTGTATGCAGCTTTCTGGAGTTTGTGTATTGCTGTTTTTAGGTTGTTTTGGATTCAGTTTATGGGCAAGCTTTTTTTCAAAAGTAATCAAGTTAGTGAACAACATACACAGGCTTTGATTCTAGGAAATACATTTGTGATGAGTATTATTTTTGCAGCAACAGTCTTGTTTTCCTTTCTGTTAGATTATTTTTATAGTTCTTCTTTGCAAAATACAAATAATTCTTTTTTATATTATTTTGTCCTTCTGACTATTATTTCTATCCTAACTCATAGTTTATTAGTGAGTTATTATTTGTTTACTCGAACAAATGTTAGTAAGTTGTATCTTTTTTCGTACCTTTGCGCCACTGAAATAATTCCTCTTTTGATAGCCTCAAAATGGATTATGTCAATTTCTTAATTTATTTATCAATTCAATTTATCTAAAAATATTATTTTTAATACTATTTTTTTGAATTGAAAGTATCAATTAAGTTACATTATCATTTACAGATTTAGAAAAAGCTACACTTCTGTATGTATAGTTTGTGTAAATATAAATTATTTTTTGAATAAATCCTTATTTAATTTTGGTTTTTTATCCTTCAAATAAAATTTAGTTTATGCAATCCGTTTTAATCGTAGTTTTCCACAAACCAATTTTTGCAACGATATGGCAAACGAAGCGAATGCCTCACACCCAACACCTGCACCAAAACAAATTAGTAGTGTACTAATTTCTCAACCAGCTCCACTAACAGACAAATCTCCTTACCACGACCTTTCACAGAGGTATAATGTAAAGGTTGATTTTAGGCAGTTTATTGAGGTGCAACCTGTTTCTTTACGTGATTTTAGAAAACAGCGTATCAATATTTTAGACCATACAGCAGTAATTTTCACAAGTAGAAATGCCGTTGATCATTTCTTTACACTTTGTAAGGGGCTTAAAATAACAATTCCAGACGACATGAAATATTTTTGTGTTTCCGAACAAACAGCTATTTACCTTCCCAAGTATATCAATCTTCGTAAGCGCAAATTATTTGTAGGTGAGCGTACAGCAGTAGATTTAAACAAAGTAATTGCCAAGCATAAAAAAGAAAAATTCTTATTTCCATGTTCGGATATTCGTCGAAATGATATTCCAAATTTCTTAACAGAGAATAATATTGAGCATTCGGAAGCTGTCATTTATGCAACAGTTTCTAGTGATTTATCAGATTTAAAAAATGTAAATTATGATATAATTGCTTTTTTTAGCCCTTCTGGAATCAAATCTTTATTTGATAATTTTCCTGATTTCAAACAAAATACTACTCGTATTGCAGCCTTTGGCCCAACAACTGCAAAAGCTGTTAGAGACCATAATTTACGTTTAGATATTGAAGCTCCTCTTCCAAATGCGCCTTCTATGACAGGAGCTATTGAGCAATATATTCGTAAAATGAATGACGAACTAGGAATTGAGTAGATTCAATTACAGAATACACTTTTTTTGCTAGTTCAATATTTCTATTCTTTTATCTTGTAGGGCTTTGGCAAATTAATAATTGAACAAAATATTCTTCTTAATACTGTTGTTGGTGTTTTAGCCAAGAAACACCAACAACTAAAAAACCCCTTTCAAAAAAGACTAAACCTTTAGAACTTTCAAAATCTTATAGATAGACTGTTTAGAATTTAGTTGTTTTTTCCATCAATTTTTTAAAATTAGTTTTAAAAAATATAGTGTATTTTAGCTGCATAGCTGCAAAATATTGAAACTTCTGCTATTCACAATTATTAAACAGCAACATTACGCAGTTATGCAGCTAAATTCCCAAAAAAACTACCTACTTCAAAAGTTATTTTTTTACAATCATAATTAGATTCGCTGCTTTGGCAACTCATAATTTTTAATTTGTAATTGATTATGCCGAAGGATTCATCACTACACTATAAACAGTTATTGAATTAATTTCTCTGCCAAAATAAAGTTTGTCTAAGGCTTCGTACATATTTCTTGCACGAAAATAAGAGGTTTGAAGTTCTCGCTGTCCATTATCTTCTTTCGAAACCCATTGAATTGTATATGAGCTATCACGTTCACGATAATTGCGAACATACTCAAACATTTTTTTAAGCGCATCTAGTTTGTCTGTTCCGAGTTCGGTATGAAACAAAAAAGATTGATTATGACGAGGATTGACAGTAATCAAGTTAAGTTTTATGGTTGTTCCTTCTTGTAAATAATCAAAAATAAGACTTCCATCAATTCCTAAATGGTCTTCTATTCCTTTCTGAATGCGTGCCGATGCGACGTGTATATCGTTTGGTGTCATTTTTCTATGTTTATAACTTCTTTGTTTTTGGTATTAATATGTAAAATTAAGAAAAAAATGTAGCTTACTCTTCTAAAACAAGAAAAATATATCAAAGATTTTGACCTTAAAAATCAAAACAAAATATTACCTTTCCCTACAAAAAAAATCAAAACTAAGGTTTTTCATCTAACAAAAATAGACTCTATTTGCCTTATCAAAAGCATTGTTAAATTCCCTATTTTTTTGTATCTTGCAGAGTTGTTTTATGTAAAAAGTCTATTAAAAAAACAACTAAAAAAACTTATTGATAAATCACATTTTATGTAATTTATTTAACTATTGCTTGTGTCTTCATAAACAATACATTAAAAATACGAATTTCAATTTAATATAGTTTTATACTAGATAATATATGGCAGATATAGAAAATGATGAGCTATTAGATGATGGAAATGACAATATCATTCCTGTAAGCATCGAAGACGAAATGCGAACAGCATACATTGATTATTCAATGTCAGTTATTGTTTCTCGTGCCTTGCCTGATGTTCGTGATGGCTTAAAACCTGTACACCGTAGAGTATTATACGGAATGTCGGATTTGGGAGTATATCACAATAAAGCCTACAAAAAATCAGCTCGTATTGTGGGTGAGGTTTTGGGTAAATATCACCCACACGGCGACTCGTCTGTTTATGAAACAATGGTCAGAATGGCGCAAGAATGGTCACTTCGTTATATGCTCGTAGATGGACAAGGAAACTTTGGTTCTATCGATGGCGATAATGCAGCAGCTATGCGTTATACAGAGGCAAGAATGCAGCGTATGGCAGAAGAAATGTTAGCTGATTTGGGAAAAGAAGTAGTTGATTTTGTTCCCAATTTTGATGATTCTTTGACAGAACCTTCTGTTTTGCCAGCCAAAATACCTAATCTTTTGGTAAACGGTTCGGCTGGTATTGCTGTCGGAATGGCTACCAATATGGCCCCTCACAATCTTACAGAGGTTATTAATGGAATAATAGAATACATCAAAAACCCAGAAATAACTGTTGAAGAACTAACAAAATTTGTAACTGCGCCCGACTTTCCAACAGGAGGAATCATTTATGGCTACACAGGTGTAAAAAAAGCTCTTGAAACAGGGCGTGGAAGAATAGTGATGCGTGCCGTAGCAACTATCCACACCGACAAAAATAATCGTGAACAGATTATTGTAACCGAAGTGCCTTATCAAACCAACAAAGCCACTTTAATTGAAAAAACGGCTGCCATGGTAAATGAAAAGCGCATTGAGGGTATTTCTGCTATTCGTGATGAGTCAGATAGAAAAGGTTTACGTATCGTTTATGACATCAAACGTGATGCGATGGCAAATGTAGTCTTGAATCAACTTTTCAAATATACAGGGCTTCAAACTTCGTTTAGTGTCAATAATGTAGCTCTTGTAAAAGGTCGTCCAAGAATTTGTAATCTTAGAGATTTAATTAGTTATTACGTCGAACATCGTCATGAAATTGTCGTTCGCAGAACAGAGTATGACCTTAGAGAAGCCAACAAACGTCTTCATATTTTAGAAGGACTTTTAAAGGCTCTTGATGTAATTGATTTAGTAATTGCAACAATTCGTAGCTCAAAAGATGCCGAAGAAGCAAGAAACGTTCTGATAGGAAATGGGCAAATGAATACAGATAGTCGTTTCTTCAAAGATATTACTGTTCCAGAGGGTTTTGTTTTTGACTTTTCAGAAATTCAAGCTAGAGAAATTTTGGGAATGCGCCTTCAACGTCTTACAGGATTGGAGCGCAACAAAATCCAAAACGAACACGATGCACTCGTCTTGACCGTAGAGGATTATGAAGATATTTTGGCAAAAGTAGAACGCCGTATGCAAATTGTTACGGACGAACTATTAGAACTTAAAGAAAAATATGGCGATGAGCGTCGTACTCAAATCGTTCATAGTGCCGAAGATATTGATATTGAAGATTTGATTGCCGAAGAAGAAATGGTAATTACAATTTCGAATGAAGGTTATATCAAACGTACTTCTTTATCAGAATACAAATCTCAAGCTCGTGGAGGAAAAGGCTCAAAAGGAGCAACCACAAAAGCCGACGATTTTGCAGAACATTTGTTTGTAGCCTCTACACACAATTATTTACTCATTTTTACAGACCATGGAAAAGTATATTGGCAAAAAGTATATGCTATTCCAGAAGGCTCAAAGACTTCAAAAGGTCGTCCTCTTCAAAATCTTATCAATATTGAGTCTGGCGAAAAAGTACAAGCTGTAATCAATGTAAAGAATTTTAAAGATGAAGATTATATCAATAATAATAATCTGATTTTCTGTACAAAGAAAGGGCAAATCAAAAAAACAATTTTAGAAGCCTATTCTCGTCCTCGCCAAGGAGGAATAAATGCCATTACTATCAACGAAGGCGATGCACTTTTAGATGTTCGCTTGACAGATGGTAGCAACGAAATTATTATGGCTGTTGGTTCGGGTCGTGCTATTCGTTTCAATGAATCACAAGTCAGAACGATGGGCAGAACAGCGTCAGGAGTTCGTGGAATTAATGTAAAAGAAGGCGATGAAGTAATCGGAATGGTTTGTTTGAGCCGTCCAGATTCAAACCTTTTGGTTGTTTCTGAAAAAGGCTATGGCAAACGTTCTGACATAGATGCTTACCGAGTTATCAAACGTGGTGGAAAAGGAGTAACAACACTCAAAATCACAGAAAAAACAGGTTCATTAATTTCTATAAAAGAAGTAATTGATACCGACCATTTGATGATTAGCAGAAAATCGGGCGTTATGATTCGCTTTGCAGTTTCCGAACTTCGAACTATGGGACGTGCCACACAGGGCGTTCGTCTGATTAATCTAGCAGCAGAAGACCAAATTGCTTCCGTTGCCAAAATCGAACACATAGAAGAAGAAGAAGAAACTGTTTTGGAAGAAGGCGTGGAAAATCCTGATGGAGAAGTTTCTGAAAATTTAGCCGATGAAGCAGGTACTTCTATCAACGGAAATCACAATGCAAATAATAATACAGAAGCTGACCAAGATTCAGAAGATGTAGAATAATTTTTTTTTGCATTATAGTTGCATTACATTTAGAAGTTCTATTTTTGTAAAACAAAGATGGAACTTCTATTTTTTTATAAAACATAGCATACGTTTTGGCGTGTGATATAAAAAACAATAATTTTAAACTCATTTTATCCAATGACAAAATCAATCTTAAAATCAATAGTTGCAGGAGCTGCCTTTGTTGCAGGTGCATTTATCACAAATGGAGCTATTGCACAAAATGGAGCTGTTAATACTGCTGAATTTTTCATATTGCCCGAAAATGCAAACCACGAAAAAGCTCTAGAAAAAATTCGTCAAGCAACATTCCACCCAAAAACTAAAAATAAAGCTAAAATGTGGTATGTTAGAGCTAAAGTTTTTACTTCTGTTTTTGAAGCAGGAGCAGAAGATAAAAAAATAGCAGCTTTGGTAAACAACCCAATAGACAGTGCTTTTACTTCTATCAAAAAAGCAAAAGAGCTAGAAAAAGCTGAAGGAAATGACAAATACACCAAACGAATTGAAGAGCCAGCTTTTCAAAGTGATTTGGGAATGGAAACAGGATTAGAGCAACGCATCAAAAATGCCCTACTCAACCAAGTACAAGCCTATCAAGAATCTGAAGATTTTGAAAATGCTTATATGACAATGCTTCCACTCGTTACACATATCCCTGGAGATACAACCAACCTAACTTATATTGCCTACTTTGCTAGTAAAGCCGAAAAAATGGACAAAGCTGCCATGTATTACGAGCAACTCGGTGATATAGAAGGATATACAAACGGCATGGAGGCTTATCAATCGGCTGCTTACTCTTATTATAAATTAAAAGACAGCACAAACTTTCTTAGAGTATTAGAAAAAGGAGCTAAAAATTATCCAAAAGAAACATACTTTCTTACCAATACTGCCGATATTTATATCCAAAAGAAAGATTATCCTAAGGCTATCGAATTACTCAAAAAAGTAAATGAAATAGAACCAAGTGCCAAAACTCTAACAAATATTGCTATCATGTATCAAACTGAAAAGCAACCTGAAAAAGCCGTAGAATACTATCAAAAAGTATTAGAATTAGATGCTCAAGATTATGATGCTACTTTTGCATTAGCTCTTCATTACTACAAAGAAGCTGCAAATGTATATAATACTTTGGAAGGAGAAGAACAAGATGCAACTGGAGAAAAAATGAAACCTGTTGTAGCAAATGCTGACAAAGCTATTACCTATGCAAAAAAAGCTGTGGCAATAAATAGTGATGACTCGACACTTTATAGTATGCTAAAAGATTTGTACGTAATGAAAGAAGACAAAGCAAATGTTGAGTTGATGAAAAAGAAAATAGAAGCAAATAATTAATAAATACTCTTCACTATTTTAAAACCTATTTATTACGATAAATAGGTTTTTTTGTTCGAATCTTATTCGAAAATAAAGCACAAAAAAAAGATGATACTTCCAAAGGCTGCATCATCTCCCACTACTCACTAACTATGACTACTGCTATTTTTACTAAAAAATAACATAGTCAAACAAAAGTTTTTTATATGGATAAACTATTAGTAACAAAAATTAAATAAATTGCCCTTTTTAAAAAATTAATCCTCAGCAATTTTTAATTGTTCACTTAAAATAGATATTGAATTATCAAATTTAGATACTTACAATTTTATTTTAAAACAAACTCCCTAAATCTATCATTTAGGAAGTTGTTAGAAATTGTTAGGTTGTAAGTTGAAGATTTCAAAACCAATAGTTTTGGTCTTCTGTTTCTATGACCCACTAAGTAGGCAATAAGGTTGCATAGATTTTTATTTTTTTCAAAAAAAAATAAAATAATTCTTTATTTAGTCCCTAAAACCCAAACAAGACTAGATTAAAATTCAATATATCAGCTATTTAGCTTTATTTCAAGGTCAGAAAAAAAGCAAATACTATTTGCTTTTTTTACCAAAATTCAAAATTATTTTTATCAAAACCTTGCATCAAACAAAGAAATTATGTATTATTGAATAGAATAAGAAATTAAGTATCTATTTTATCAAAATGATATACTAATTCACTTTTGTAAAAAATACTTTTCTCTTATTTTCAATAAAAAAAACTTTTGTATAATTTTTACTTATTTAAAGTAAAAATTATTAGAGTACTGGACATGAGTTAAAAAGTTGTTGGTGTCGCTACGCTAAAACACCAACGAACGATGTTTTTCTCTGTTCTGTGACTCACAGAACAGCAAATACATCTAGTGTCCAGTACTCTAAAAAATTATATCCTAATTTATAAAGATTATAAAAAAATAACATGGCAGAACTCCTCAAAATACACCCTGATAATCCACAAGAAAGCAAAATTCAGAAAATAGTTCAAACCTTAAAAAAGGGTGGCATAATCATTTATCCTACTGATACTGTCTATGGAATAGGTTGTGATTTTACAAATGCAAAAGCTGTTGAAAAAGTGTGTAAAATAAAAGGAATTGACCCAAAAAAAATGCACCTTTCATTTATTTGTTATGATTTGAGTGATATTAGTTTGTATGCTCACAGAGTCAGCAATCATGTTTTTAAAGTAATGAAAAAAGCACTCCCTGGAGCATTTACATTTATTCTAAACTCTAGCAATAAAGTTCCAAAAGTAGGAGGAGTAAAGAAAAATCAAGTTGGTATTCGTGTTCCTGACCACAAAATTCCTAGAATGATTGTGCAAGAACTCGGAAACCCAATCGTAACAACCTCAATATATGATAAAGAAGGCAAACCAATGATAGACCCTTCGCTCATGAAAGAAGAATACGAACATTTGGTAGATATAGTTATTGATGCTGGAATCGGAGAAATTGCTCCTTCAACTGTACTTCGTTGTATCGAAGATAATATTATTTTGCTTCGCCAAGGTTCGGGAGATATAGACAAATTTGCCGATGTTCTTTCAAAAGAAGAGGCAGAATCTCTTTTAGAAGAAGAGGAAGAATAAAAAAAGAAAATTGTAAGATTAAATTTTTCATTTTTGATTTTGTTTTAGTGAATAGAAAAACCACTACTTTTTTGAGGTAGTGGTTTTTTTGTTTCGTATTTTTGTAAAAAATCTGTATTGCAAAACTGCCTCTAATAAAAAAAATCGTCGCAATTAATTATTTAATTAAAATTATTCAAAATGAAAACTCAAATTATCCAAAATATTTCCTTACAATCTTATAATACATTTGGTATAGAATGTAAAGCCAAAAATTTTGTAGAAATAAAAACTATTGATGAATTAATAGAAATTTTACAAACAATAGAACAGCAAAAATTTTCTTCTATTTTTGTTTTGGGAGGGGGCAGTAATGTATTATTTCTGAAAGACTTTGAAGGTTTAGTCATTAAAAATTCTATTACAGGAATAAAAAAAATAGCAGAAAATAAAGATAAGATAAATTTTTATGTAGGTGCAGGCGAAAACTGGCACAATTTCGTACTTTTCTGTTTGAAAAATAATTATGGAGGTATAGAAAATCTATCGCTTATCCCCGGAACGGTTGGAGCAGCTCCCATGCAAAATATTGGAGCGTATGGAGTAGAAATTTGTAATGTTGTAGAGCGAGTAAAAGTAATTGATAGAAAAACAAAACAGCAATTTTGGATTTCGAATGATGAATGTCAGTTCGGTTATCGCACCAGTATTTTCAAAACAAAGGCAAAAGACAAATATATTATTGTTGGTGTAGAGTTCAAACTAACTAAAAATAATCATATCATAAATACTTCTTATGGAGCAATAAAAGAAGCTCTAAAAAACACTTCTCCAAGCATTCAAGAAATTAGCAGGGCAGTCATTTCGATTAGAGAATCCAAATTGCCCAACCCAAAAGAAATTGGTAATGGAGGTAGTTTTTTCAAAAACCCTGAAATTCCTACCATTCAATTTGAAGAATTAAAAAAGATTTTTCCAACTATTGTTGGTTATTCTATTTCTGATAAAATAACAAAAGTTCCTGCTGGCTGGCTCATCGAATCTTGTGGCTGGAAAGGAAAAATAGTTGGAAATACAGGCGCACACAAAAATCAAGCTCTCGTTTTGGTAAATTATGGCAATGCAAAAGGACAAGAAATTTGGAATCTAGCCAAAGAAATTCAAAAATCTGTTGTTGATAAATTTGGAATTACTATCGAAGCTGAAATTAATATTGTTGGATAATCTTTTATTTTTTATCTAAAAAATTCTAATTTTTATCTCTCTTTTCGTAAATACTCTTAAAGTCCTCAATTTAAGTGGGTTAAAGTTTGTTAAGTCTGTTTTTAAAGAATAAGGATTGCTTTATTTTGTATAAACTAAATAGTACAAATAGCCTTTAGAGCATCAATATTTTTTAAAGAGAATATACCAAAAAAATACACACTAAAAATAAAAACACACCTATCAACGACATAAAAACATGAAAATAGAAGGATTAGTAGGAGCAAAACAGGTACGTTATATTATCGCTTTGATGAGTTTGGCAATGGTCGGACTTATAGGGCTACAATTTTATTGGATAACAACAACCATTACTCTCAACAAATCTCGCTTCAAACAAAATGTACATCAAGCACTCGAAAAAGTAGCTACTCGGTTGGAAAAACATGAAGCTATTTATGTCATGAAAAGTAGTGCAGACCAAATGAGTGGGCAGCTTATTTCTACATTAGATTCTATTACTAGAGCGCAAAAAACAACTTCTTCGCTTACCTATGAGCTTCAATTTCAAGTAAAAAATGGTATTTATTCAAGCAGCCAAAGCACCGAACTTATTCTCGAACCGATGGCAAAATATGATATTCGTGACCCAAAAATAGCATGGGAAGAAAATCAACGACGAAGAATGAATAAATCGCAAATTGTATCCATTATTGCTGAAAAATTATTCTTTCAAAATCAAGAAAAACCCATTCAACAACGCACCAGCCGTCCTGTCATTGATTCTATTTTGCGTGAAGAAATGCACAATAAAGGCATTATGTTAGATTATGATTTTGCTGTTTTTAATCATTCTCAAAAAAATTGGTTTTTTGCATCACCCACTACTGACAGCAAATGTTTGGTCGAAACAAACTATTGCACAAAGCTTTTTCCAAATGATATGCGCAATCCAGATAATTTATTATGTGTTTATTTTCCTACCGAATCAAAATATTTGTTGGGCAAAATGGCGATGATATTATCCTCTTCTATCATTTTTATTGGTGTAATTATTCTTTGTTTTGGGGCAGCCATTTATACTATTATTCGTCAGAAAAAAATATCTGAAGTTACCAATGATTTTATAAATAATATGACTCATGAGTTCAAAACACCTATTGCGACAATTTCTCTTACTCGTGAAATTTTGCAAGACCCTAGTGTTCAGAAAAATACAGAAATAGCAAATCGTTATTTGGGAGTAATTGCAGATGAAAGCAAGAGATTAAGCGCACAGGTAGAAAAAGTATTACAAGCTGCAAAACTTGACAGAAAAGATTTCAAACTCAACCTTAAATCATTAAATGTACATCAAATTATTGAAAAAATAATACGAAACAGTGCCGTACAAGTAGAAAATAGAGGAGGACAAATTTTTACAGATTTGAAAGCAAATCAAACAATTATTCAAGGCGACCAAGTACATATTACAAGTATTGTTTCGAATCTAATAGATAATGCAAATAAATATTCGCCCCAAACACCACGAATAGAAATACAAACTCAAAATACTTCGAATGGAATTGAAATAAAATTTATTGATGAAGGGCAAGGAATACCCAAAAAGGTAATAAACAAAATTTTTGATAAATTTTATCGTGTACCGACAGGAAATGTACATAATGTAAAAGGGTTCGGCTTAGGGCTTAGTTATGTACAATCAATGGTAGAGGCGCATCATGGAACAATTAGCGTGGAAAGTGAAGTAGGAAAAGGCTCTATTTTTACAATAAAATTACCCTTCAAGCAACCAAATAATTAATTTGCTTGGTGCTTTATGATTTTAGTTGCAACTAAAATCATAAAGCACCACTTGACACAATTATTTTAATGAAAATGTTTAAAACCGTACACTTTTTCAAATTGGTTGTTCTGTGCAAATTTAAATACGATACAAATTCTCTGGAATTCGGTGTTTTACTTATTTAATTTTGGCTATATACATACGAACTCTCTGGAGTTCAATGAGAAAAATTATTTTTTAGTTTACAAATTCCAAAGAATTTGTATGTATATAGAAAGAAACCTACGATAATTGTATTTGAACTCCAGAGAGTTCGTATTGTATTAGGTAGTTGTGGTGTACAAATTTGTTAATCTATTTGACAAGTACAATTTTCGAAAAAATACGTTATTTGTATTCCTCCCCTCCTTCAGAGGGGCTGAGGGAGGTCAAAACGATAGTAAAAACTAATAAAATTGTACTAGATAATTACTTATTTCTACAAATGCCCGTCCTTCTCAAAGCGCAAAACGAATTATTGAAAAAGCCTTAACAGAAGAAAAGTAAAACAAAAAAACCCTAAGAATTTTTGTAGTTTCTTAGGGTTTAATTTTTTTCTTAAAAAAAACTAGCTCTTTTTTTCGTCTTCTTTAATATCACGCTCCAATTCTGCCATAAAAACAGCATCAACAGATTCCTCTACCGTCGGAACAATATTAAGAACACTATCTAATTTGGAAATTGTCATCAATTTCATGACATGGTCGCTAACTGCTGCAAGAGCCAAATAGCCATTGATTTGCTCAGAAAGACGTTTGGCAACCAAAATTGAACTAAGACCAGACGAATCTACATATTTAATATCGCCCATATCAAAAATAAGATTGACCATTCCAGATTGATACAAGGTAAAAAATTCAGTCTTTAATTTGGGAGCAACAGAAGAATCTAACTTTTCTTCTTGAAGCTTGAATACAGTATATTTTTCTTGTTTGTTGAGTGTAAATTGCATAATATTTTGTTTATAAATTGAAATAGGGAGTAAAAATCATAGAAATCAAAAAAATAAAATTACCCGTTTGTTTGTCTAGCAAGTTACAAAAAAACCTCAAAACCTCTCTATTGTTTTAATCTTGTTTTTTGAATAAATTTTATTTCAATTTTATTGACTTAGAGTTTGTAAAAGTTGTAGATAAGTCTTAATTTTGCACTCTTTATAAGTTCTCTTATCCGAATTTATAAAAAAGAAATCAAGTTCAAAAAATCGTAAAATCAATTTGTAATTGTTTTTATCCAAAAACAAGTAGATTTAAAACGAATAATCAAGAAAAGTATAAACTCAATTATTATAATCATAATTTGTAATTGCTTCATTAACTTTTCATCAGGCTTTCATTTTATTCCTCTCATAAAACGAAGGTTCTGTAATTTAATAAATGGATTGCTCTATTTTTATTAAATTTAGGATTGAAATTAGATTTTTTATTTAATCAAAAAGAATTTTAATCAGATATTTTTTTTCTAATTTTAAGCAAAATTATTTTAGAAAATTTTATCAAAATAGTTTAACATTAAATGGCAAATCATAAATCAGCCCTCAAGCGTATTCGTTCGAATGAAGCTAAACGCCTTCGTAACCGTTACCAATTAAAAACAACACGTACTTTTATCAAGCGTTTGCGTGCAACTACCGACGCAGCAGAAGCAAAAGCATTGCTTCCTAAAGTAATTGCGATGGTAGATAAATTAGCAAAACGAAACATTATTCATAACAGAAACGCTGCTAATAAAAAATCTAAATTGATGAAATTTGTAAATGGTCTTTCTGCATAAGTTGTAGTAAAAACTATTATTTTTCATTTGATAAAAAGGCAACTTTAATACATTTAAAGTTGCCTTTTTTGTTTTCATTTTAAAAATCCTCAACGACGGCTTTAGCCTCGTTGATGGTTGATAAATATCCTAAAATCAACCATCGTTGAGGCTCAAATGAAGCCGTCAACGAGGTTTCAATGTAGAAAAATGTCTATCAAAAATCCCTCTCTCACAGAATTAGAAAAAAAATGCCAAGAACTACGTCAGTTTATTATCGAACATGTAGCTCAAAAGGGTGGGCATTTGGGCGCAACTTTGGGAGTCATCGAACTTACAGTTGCACTCCATAATACCTTTACTTTTTTGGGTACAGAACAATCAGACAAACTCGTCTGGGACGTTGGGCATCAAACCTACGCTCACAAAATCCTAACAAAAAGAAAAAACAACTTCCACACTATCAGGCAGTTAGGTGGTCTTTCTGGTTTTCCGTCTATCAAAGAAAGTAAATTTGATGATTTTGGAACAGGACATTCTTCTACTTCTATTTCGGCTATTTTGGGAATGGCTGCAGCTTCTCATTTTTCTCAAAATAATGATATAAATACTTCAATAAAGAATCGTTGGCACATTGCTGTAATTGGTGATGGTGCTTTTACGGCTGGTTTGCCCTTTGAGGCTCTCAATAATATTCAGAATAATTCAATTATTAATAATGAAAATAGCATAAAACCCAATGTTTTGATAATCTTGAATGACAATGGAATGTCTATCGATAAAAATGTAGGCACTCTCAAAAATCATTTTCACCAGCTTTCAAAACAAAAATGGGTAAAAAATAATTCAGAAAAAAAAGAAAATAAAAACTCTGTTTCTTCATCTATTTTCGAACTTTTTGGAGGAAATTTTCACGGCTCTATTGATGGACATAATCTAAAAAACCTTCTTGACTTTTTTGATGAATTAAAACAAAATTCTATCAAAAATTTATATCAAAATAATATTCATTTTATTCATATCAAGACCATAAAAGGAAAAGGAATTGTTCAGAATACCAATCAAGAAATCGAATCAAGGCATAATTCGTGGCATGCCCCAGCCAAATTTGAAACCAAAACAGGAGAGCTAATATCTTCTAAAAAAAATAAAGATTCCTTTCTCAAATTTCAAGATATTTTTGGCAAAACAGTTACAGAATTAGCCTATCAAAACAAAAAAATTATTGCCATCACACCTGCCATGACTTCAGGAAGTTCGCTTTTAGAAATGCAACAAAAATTTCCTAATCGTGTTTTTGATGTTGGCATTGCAGAGCAACATGCTGTTACTTTTTCGGCTGGTTTGGCTACTCAAAATATGCTTCCTTTTTGTGTTATTTATTCTACTTTTTTGCAGCGTAGTTATGACCAAATAATTCATGATGTGTGTGTACAAGAACTAAAAGTAATTTTTTGTATTGACCGTGCAGGACTTGTAGGGCAAGATGGAGCAACTCATCAGGGCGTTTATGATATTGCTTTTTTGCGCCCCATTCCAAACCTTGTTTTGGCTGCTCCAATGGACGAAATAGAATTACAAAAAATGCTCTTTTCGGCTCAATTAGAAAAAAATAAAACTTCTTTTGCCATTCGTTACCCTCGTGGAGAAGGTTTTTTATTAAAAAATAATACAAAAAATAGATTTGAAGAAATTGAAATTGGAAAGGCAAGAACACTAAAAGTAGCAAATCAAAAAACCAAAATTGTGATTCTTTCCTATGGAATTACAGGAAATTTTGCAAAAAAAGCCATCGAAACTTTAGAAAAAAAACATACATTTCAAAACAAAATAGCTCATTATGATATGCGTTTTTGCAAACCTTTAGACAAACAAATTTTAAATCATATCTTCACTTTTAAAAATATAAAACACATAATTACTATTGAAGACGGAACTAAAATAGGAGGTTTTGGAAGTGCTGTTTTAGAGTTTTTGAGTACGACCAATTATCTGAAAAATATTGATACAATAAAAATTTTGGGAGTTCCAGACCAAATTATTCCACAAGCAAGCCAACAAGAACAGTATCATTTATGTCAATTTGATACAACAAGTATTATTCAGACAATCAAAAGTTTGATTTGATTGTTTGGCTTCAATCAAAATTATCTTCTGTTTGTCGAAAAATGATTGTATTAAATAACTAAAAATTGTATATTAACGTACAATAATTTAAAACTATCTTTTTCAATAATTTAAAAATGTACACAACTTTTTGACTGTTACTTTTGGTATTTAAACAGGTCAGACCTTCGGTACAGGCTTATTTAAAAACTATTTTGACCTTTTTATTTCAGTCTATACCGAAAGCCTGACTGAAACAAAAAACAATCTATTGATTATCAATCATTTAAAGCAGATTACAAAAAACAAAATTTTAGCATAAATAAAAGTGTACGGTTTTAAATTCAATAATAATAATATCTATTCTTTCTTACAAAAGAATTTTCCCAAATATAAATTTTGTTTGAATCAATAATTTCCCCTTATTTTCTAATAAAATAAATTCATTTTTTTTGTATAAAAATGAATTTATATGCACTTTTTAAATAATAAAATATGACAACTTATCAAGAGTTGGAACATTGTCAGAACCAACTACAATCATTAATAGATGCTCTTGACAGAAGTGCCATCGTTTCAATAGCTGATAAAGAGGGAAAAATCACAAAAATCAATGATGAATTTTGCCGTATTTCTAAATATACAGAAAAAGAACTTTTAGGAAAAGACCACAAAATTGTAAATTCGGCTCATCACCCAAAAGAGTTTTGGAAAAAAATGTGGAGGGATATTTCAAGAGGAAAAACTTGGCGTGCAGAAGTGAAGAATAAGGCAAAAGATGGTTCTTTTTATTGGGTCGACACAGTTATCAACCCTATGTTTGATGAAAACAAAAAAATTACAAGCTACCTTTCTATTCGCTATCTGATTACTGATAAGAAAGAACAAGAATTCGAAATCCAGCAAAAACATAAACAGTTACAAACAACACAAAAAGAATTAAAAGAATCTAATTTGCTTATTCATTCTCAATTAGAGGCTATCAGTACCAGTTTTGGCTACGTAGAATTTAATTTAGATAAAAAAATAATTAAGACAAATTCAATATTTGCAGAATGGACAGAGTTTTCACAAGAAGAGCTTATCGGGCTTTCGCACAAAGAACTCTTACCACAAGACGAAGAAACTGAAAATTATTTTAAAAACCTTTGGAAAGATTTAAAAGAAGGAAAAACGGTAAGTGGAATTTTTAAAAGGAAAACAAAATCAAATACAGGTTTATGGATTTTTGGCGCATATTGTCCTGTTAAAGACGATAAAGGAGAAGTAACCAGAGTTATCAAGATTGCGTCTAATTATAATATTCAGAAGCAAGCAGAATTAGAAATTCAATCCCAACAAGAAGAACTACAATCAACAGAAGAAGAATTAAGGCAAAATTTTGAAGAACTCAATACAATACAAGAAGAGTTAAAAAAACAAAAAATAAAAATTGAAGAAGAGGGAATATATAGAAAAGCCATTTTGGAAAATGCTCCTATGATGCTCATTTCGACAGATTTAGAGGGTACAATTACTAGCTTTAATTCTCTTGCAGAACAATTATTAGAGTATGATGCCGAAAAAATAGTTGGAAAAGTTTCTCCTGCTATTTTTCATGATATGGAGGAGGTCAAAACCTATGCAAAACAGCTTTCAAAAGAATTAGAAGAAGATATTCCTCTTGGTTTTGAAGTATTTGTAGCGAAGGCAAAACGAAACTTGCCTAGTAGTAAAGAATGGACATACATTTCCAAAAATGGAAATAAATTTGCTATTGAGCTAAATCTAAGCACCATCAAAAACGAACAAGGACAAATAATTGGTTACTTAGGAATGGCTCAAGATATTACAAAAAGAAAAGAAGCCGAAAAAGAACTTCAAAAACTTTCTGTTGTGGCAAGCAAAACCAGCAACGCCATCGTAATCACAGATGCAGAAGGCTATACAACGTGGGTAAATGAAGGTTTTACCCGAACAACAGGCTACACACTCCCTGAAATTGTAGGCAAAAAACCTGGAAAATTATTACAAGGAAAAGAAACTAACTTCGAACATATTCTCAAAATACGTGAAGGTTTAAAATCAAAAAAACCATTTACACAAGAAATATTGAATTATGATAAAATGGGTAAAAAATATTGGCTAGAACTCAATATTACACCTGTTTTGGACGAATACACAGGCGAAATAACTCAATTTATCGGAATCGAAACAGACATAACCAAGCGCAAAAAAGACGAAGAAGACCTAAAACGTCTTTCTGTTGTGGCAAGCAAAACCAGTAATGCTGTCGTAATTACAGATGCTCAAGGATATATTGTTTGGGTAAATGAAGGGTTTTTGAAAGTAACAGAATATTCTCTTACCGAAGTAATAGGCAAAAAACCAGGTGCGCTTTTACAAGGAAAAGATACCAATAGAGAAGATATTTTGGCGATTCGTGAGGGCTTAAAATCAAAAAAACCATTTACACAAGAAATTTTAAATTATAGTAAATATGGAAAAGCATATTGGTTAGAACTCAATATTACGCCTATTTTTGATGAAAAAACAGGGGAATTAATTCAATTTGTAGGAATAGAAAACGATATTACAATAAGAAAAAAAGCAGAACAGCTTGTCTTACAAAAAAATAAAGCACTACAAACTTCCGAAGAAGAACTAAGACAAAATTTTGAAGAATTACAAACAACACAAGAAGAACTACAAAGACAAAAAATAGAAGTAGAGAGAACATTGAGAGAACTAAAAAGCACACAAAGCCAACTCATTCATAGCGAAAAAATGGCTACTTTGGGGCAGCTTGTCGCCAATATTGCTCACGAAATAAATACTCCTTTAGGAGCAATTCGATCTTCAGCAGGAGGAATAGAGCAAACACTAAGCAAAACATTGCCTATTTTGCCCGAGTTTTTGAATGCTTTGCCTCAAAATGACCTTGCAATATTTCATAAGGCTGTCAAATTTTCGGCAGAAAACCATATTTTACTTTCTTCTAGAGAACAGCGTGCATTAAAATATGATTTGATTGAAAAACTGGAAGTACATACCAAAATAGAATATAAAAATCGTTTTGCTGACTTGCTTGTTGATAGTGGAGTTTACAAAAACTCAAAAATAACAAATCAAATTTTGGAAACTCAAAATCCTTATAATTTACTTGAAACGATACATCATATTTCATCAATAATTAGAAGCAACCAAACAATTCAGATGGCAACCGAACGAGCTTCCAAAATTATTTTTGCTCTCAAAAACTTTTCGCATCAAGATAGAAAAGGTGTCAGACAACAAATGGACGTAAACAAAAGTATTGAAAACACTCTCATTTTGTATTACAATCAGATAAAACATGGCATTGAAGTACAAAAAGATTTATCAAAAACTCCTCTAATAATGGGATTTCCTGATGAATTAGTTCAAGTTTGGACAAATCTTATTCATAATGCTATACAAGCTATGAAAAATAAAGGCACACTTATACTAAAAAGCTCAAAAAAAAGAAAGACTGTTTTGGTAACTATTTCAGATACAGGAAAAGGCATTCCAAAAGATGCACAAAAACACATCTTTGAGCCTTTCTTTACCACCAAAAAAGCAGGAGAAGGAAGTGGACTTGGTTTGGATATTGTTAAGAAGATAATAAACAAACACAATGGAAAAATTTGGTTTGAAAGTGTAGAGGGTGAAGGAACTACTTTTTTTGTCGAAATTCCTATCATCTAAAAAAAACACTATATTTATCTACTCAAACTCAACTACTGATTTAAGATTTATTTTGTATTTATGAATACCCTTAAAAAACAATTTTATCACCTCATTAAAAATAATGAATCTTTCTTTGACTTTGTTCAGGAACAAGCCATAAATGGTTTATGGTTTTGTGATATAAAAAATATAACAGAAAAATGGGTTAATCCTGCTTTTTGTTACGCATTAGGCTACGATATTAATTGTCTTGATAGAAAAATTTTGCAAGAAATTGTATATGAAGAAGACAAAAATATTTTGAATAAAATTTACTCTGCTTCTGATGAAAACAACAAAATAATTGATACTCAAAAAATAATCCGTTTTTACCATAAAAATGGTTTTCTTATTTCGTTTTCGTTTTCATTCTCAAAAATTGATAATGAAAAAGCAACTTACCTTATTGTTGCTCACAAAAAAATCAAAGAAGAAGCTGAAGAAAAAATAACAGAATTAGAAGCGATACAAAGCCAACTTCTTTATACCCAAAAGATATTAAATGCCTCCAATGAAGCTGCTCAAATTGGTACTTGGGAATTTGATTTAAGTAATAATACTATAAAATGGAACAAAATCACAAAAAAAATTCATGAAGTAGATGAAAGTTATGTATCTAGCCCTGAAAATAGTCTTCTTTTTTATAAGGAAGGGTATAGCCGTCGAATAATTGCTAAAGTATTCACAAAGGCTGTAGAAGAAGAAATTTCTTTTGATGAACAACTCAAAATAATTACAGCTAAAGGAAACGAAATTTGGGTCAGAACCATTGGCATACCTATTTATAAAAATGGAAAATGTGTCAAACTCTATGGAATATTTCAAAATATAGACCAACAAAAAACAACAGAAATCAATCTAAAACAGAAATTAGAAGAACTCAAAATTTCTGAAAAACAATTATTATTTACAAGCAAATTATTAGAAACCTGTAATGCAAGTGCAATCATTGGAACATGGACATACAATATCAATACTGCTGATATGATTTGGGATTCTATTGTTACAAATATTTACGAACTTCCTAAAGGAATAGAACTAGATACACAAACAAAAATGAATTTCTTCAAAGAAGGAGAAAGTAGTCAAAAAGCACTCAAAATAATAAGAGAAGCACGAGAAAAAGGCAAACCATTCGATGAAGAATTAGAAATTATTACTTTTAGAGGAAATCATAAATGGATACGTATTATTGGTATTCCTCAAATGAAAGATAATAGATGTATTGATTTATATGGCACTTTTCAAGATATTACAAAACAAAAATCAGCAGAAATTCAACTTCAAAATAAAATACATGAATTAGAAACAGCACAAAAAGAAGTACAAAAAATCCAAAGTAAATTATCCACAACTTTAGAAAAAACAGGAATTGGAATATGGGAATTTGACCTAATAACACAACAACCTTACTGGAGCAAACAAACAAAAAAATTATTTGGTCTTTCTGAATATGAACCTATTGATGCCGAAAAAGCAAGCAAAAGAATTAATGCTGAGGATAATATAAAGGTAAATGCAATGATAACAGATTTAATTCATCAAAAAATTCCACAATATCAGGCTGTTTATAGAACAGTACCTATTAATGGAAAAGTACGCTACCACGAAGGAAAAGGGATATTAATAAAAGATAAAACAGGCAAAGCTATTTCTGTATTAGGTGTTACACAGGATATTACAAAACAAAAAGAGTATGAAAAAATAATTGAAGAGCAAAATAGTATTTTAGCCAATTCTAAAGAAAAATTACATGAAGGAATGGCAGAAATGTCTGAATTACAACAAGAATTGGAAGTCCAAAAACAACAATTACAACAGATTTTTGATGCTGTTCCTGCCATGATTTATCAGTTTAGAAGAGATGGAGATGGAAATATTTCTTTTCCTTTGGTAAGTAAAGAATCAAAAAGTATCTTAGGAATAGAAGCAAGTCAAATCCTTAATAATAATTCTAGTGATATTTTTGAAGCCATACACCCAAAAGATTTACTGGGATTTCAAAACTCTGTCAGTACATCAGCTAGTACCATGCAAAAGTGGGAATCAGAATTACGATTCAAAAAAGATGATGATGAGGTTTGGATTCATGCCACTTCCAAACCTACACACATGGATGATGGTGGGATAGTTTGGACTGGAATTATGCAAAACATTGACCATATAAAAAAGACAGAACTAAAGATTCAAAAACAAAATAAACAACTTCAAGAAACACTAAATGAACTAAAAGAAACTCAATCTCAACTTATTCATAATGAAAAAATGACAACACTTGGACAGCTTGTCGCCAGCATTGCCCATGAAATAAACACTCCTTTAGGAGCTATTCACTCATCGGTAGGAAGTGTTTTTAAGATGTTAGAAACTACTCTTTCTAACTTGTCACAAACGGTAAGAATGTTTTCAGATAAACAATTAGAGTCTTTTAATAAATTAATAGAAAAGTCCAGTAAAAACAATATTATTTATTCTTCAAAAGAAAAAAGAAATATTAAATATAATTTGATAGCTGAATTACAAGCAAAAAAAATAGAGCCAGCAGATAGAATTGCTGATATAATTGTAGATATGGGAATTGAAGATGAAAAAGAATTGTATGAACCTTTTCTAACATTAGACCATAACATAAAAATTTTCCATACTGCTTATGAAATTGCAATGATTACAAAAAGTAATCAAACTATACGTGTTGCTTCTCAAAAAGCATCAAAAATTATTCTGACACTCAAAAACTTTTCTCGCCAAGACCAAACAGGAGAAAAAAAACCTACAAACATAAACAACCATTTAGAAAGTGCATTAGTTTTATATCAAAACAAACTTAAATATGGAATCGAAATAGTTCGTGAATTAGAAAAAATTCCTATCATAAACACTTATGAAGATGAGTTGGCGCAAGTATGGACAAACTTGCTGCACAACGCTATTCAAGCGATAGATATTAGTAAAAACAAAAAAGGAAAAATCTATTTGAAGACAAAAAAGCAAGAAAACAAAATTCTTATTTCCATAAAAGATACAGGAAAAGGAATCCCAGATGAAGCTCAAAATAAAATATTTGATGCTTTCTTTACTACCAAACCTACAGGAGAAGGAAGTGGTTTAGGACTAAATATTGTCAAAAAAATTATAGAAAAACATGAAGGAAAAATCTGGTTCGAGACCGAAAATATTGGTAAAGAAACAGGAACTACTTTTTTTGTAGAATTACCTATTTGCTAAAAAAAATTACGGATTACGACCTGTTAAGGCAGCAAAGCTAATTAAAAATTACGAAGAGATAAAAGTAGTCAGTCTTACTGTAATCCGTAATCCGTAATGTAAAACTTAAACTCCCAAAAGTAATCTTGAAGGGTCTTCGATAAGTTCTTTAATTCTGTAAAGGAAAGTTACAGATTCTTTTCCATCTACAATTCGGTGGTCATACGAAAGAGCAACATACATAATCGGACGAATTTCTACTTTTCCATCAATGGCAACAGGACGCTGAACAATATTATGAAGTCCTAAAATTGCTGATTGAGGCGCATTAATAATCGGAGTAGAAAGCATTGAACCAAAAATACCTCCGTTTGTAATTGTGAAAGTTCCTCCTGTCATCTCATCAATAGTGAGTTTGCCATCTCTTGCTTTGACAGCCAAACGAACGACTTCTTTTTCTACACCAGCAAAAGAAAGTTGTTCTGCATTACGAATAACAGGAACAACCAAACCACGAGGAGAAGAAACTGCGATAGAAACATCGGCGTAGTTATGATATAAAATTTCATCATTTTTCTCACCTGTAATTTGAGCATTCACTCCCGGAATTTCCATCAAAGCCATTGTTACAGCTTTTGTAAAGAAAGACATAAAGCCTAAACCAACTTCATTTTTTTCTTTAAATTTGTCTTTATATTTCTTACGCATTTCCATAACTGCCGACATATCTACTTCATTAAAAGTAGTGAGCATAGCTGTTTGATTTTTGGCAGCAACTAAGCGTTTGGCAATCGTCTTACGAAGCGAAGACATACGTTCTATTTTTGTACTACGGTCACCTTGAATTGTTTGAGAAGTTGAAGGTGCTTTTTCATCTTTTTTAGATGATTTTGCTGGTGTTTTTGCTTGAGAAGAAGACTTTTGTGCATTTTGAGCATCTTCTTTTGTTATTCTTCCATCTCTTCCTGTTCCTTTTATGTCTTTAGAATCAATTCCTTTTTCAGCCAATATTTTTGCTGCTGCTGGCGATGCATGACCTGTTGCATAGCTAGAATCTCCACTAGAATAAGTTTCACTACTTGATGCACTTGTAGTTTCTTTGCTAGAACTAGAAGAAGAACCGTCTGCGCCTGTTTCAATTTTGGCAAAATCATCTCCAATAGCAAGTGTAGAGCCTGCTTCTGCTATATGAAATACTTTTCCAGCTTTTTCAGCAGGAACTTCAAAGTTTGCTTTATCAGATTCTAATTCACAGATTGGGTCATCTAATTCTACTTCTTCGCCATCTTCTACAAGCCAATTTGCTAACACAACTTCGGAAATAGACTCTCCTACTGTCGGAATTTTCATAATGAAAGTTTCGGATTTGGCAGAAGATTCTTCTTTTTCTGTTTCTTCTTTCTCATCTTCTTTTGTTTCACCTGCATTTTCTCCCTCTTCAATAGTACAAAGAAGTGCGCCTATTTCTAGTGTATCGCCAGCTTCTGCTTTGAATTTTATGATTCCATCTGCTTCAGCAGGCACTTCAAAAGTTGCTTTATCCGATTCTAATTCACAGATAAGGTCGTCCATTTCTACGTGGTCGCCATCTTCCACAAGCCAATTTGCGATGACTACTTCTGTGATAGATTCGCCAACGGTAGGTATTTTCATTTCTTTTGCCATATCGTATTTGGAGTTTTTTGTTCGTTACAATTATTTTATACAGAAATTCAGAATTAACTATATTAGTTTTAAATATACTTCAAAAATACTAAAAAATTGTGATAAATGATAAGACTTATATTTTGACTTTTTTTACTAAAAAAATTAGTCGTAAAATAGGTTATACTATACAGTTTATTTTTTCGTAAATTTACACTCTTATTTGTCATTTAGTTATACTTTGACAAGCAACATAATACAAAACAATAAAATGAAACAATCAGAAATCCGTTTTAGTATAGAATTAGACGACAAAAACCTACCAGAAAAAATATTTTGGAAAGCAACTGATAGTGGGCAACAACTCGAAGAAGCAAAAGCAATCGCTTTGGCTATTTGGGACGGACATGAGAAAAACTGCCTTCGCTTAGACCTTTGGACAAAAGACATGCCTGTCGAAGAAATGAAAGGTTTTAGTATAAATATTTTGGGAGGAATGGCTGACACTCTTTTGAGAGCAACCAACGACGATTATATGGCGCAAGAAATTCATCAACTTTGTGAAAAACTGGCTGTTTATTTGAAAGAAAGTCAGCAAAATACAGAAAAGTAAACTCAAAATAATAATGAATTAAGTAATTGGACTTAATTATTTATACCTAAAAATGTATCTTGTATTTTGTCTAAGTCTGTACCTTATAATTCTGACTTGGACAAAATAAGCCTTTCCAAATCCTTAAATACTTATTTTAAACAGGTCAGACCTTCAGTACCGACCAATTTAAGATATACGATTTGGTGTATTTAATTTTGCATCTTTACTTATAATTAATCTGTTAGTTATAATCATTAGGGCATATTCATAACAATTTTGTCGGTAATTGTTTTGGCAATAATTTAACGCAAAAGTGCTTAGTTATTAAAACTATTGACAACCTTGTGAAAGGGTTCTCAAAATTAAAAAATACTATCAATTTATTTGATTAGGTCTGCTTTTCTAATTCAATTCGTTTTTATGAATATGCCTTATTGCAATCGTAATCTTTAATCCGTAATTGTTCCTTATGATTTCAGTACGAAAAAATCCAAATGAAATTCCACCTATTTTGCAATCTGACCAAACCCAACAAGCCATCGAAACATTGTTGGAAATAGGAAAGTTTGTGGGTTATCCTCGTTTGGATATTTTGATGCACGAACAAGTTTTGGGCAAACTTCTTGAAATTCATTACAATAAATGTGCTTTTTGTGAAGAGGGAATTTCTATTGAAGAATCAACGGCTTTTCTGGCACATTATCGTTCGCCAGAGCTTTATTATTGGCTTGTCTATGAATGGACAAATTTATTGCCTGTTTGTGAGGAGTGCAAACTCTATGAAGACAGTCAGTTTCCGATAATGAATAAACAAAAAAGAGTCAAAACGCCTCCAAATGACAGAAATCTTTGGCGTATTGATTCGAACATTCATTTGGCAGAAGCTCCTCTTATTATCAATCCAGAATTAGATATTCCAGAAAAATATATAGCTATTGATAGAGAAGGAAATTTGCAGCCCATCAAACGAAATTTGCGTGCCACCTCTACCATCACTGCCTACAAAATAAATATGGGTTCGTCGGCAGTAGCTCGCCATCGAATTATCAGACAAATTACTCAAAAACTTTATCAAGCAGCAACTACTCTCTTAGAAGAAACAAAACGTTATCCTACTCCTTTACCTCTTCTAAAAAAATATTTTGACCCTATTTTGAAAGAACTCAACACCATGGCTGCACAACGAACACCTCACGCCATGATGGGTAAAAATATGCTTTTTAATTTTGAATATTTTTTTATTGATGAATGTGAAAACTTTGAAGTAATGCGTATTTTGGAGCAGGTTCAAGTTCATTTTATTGAAACAATCACGCCCTTTTTTACCATTGATTTTCCAGAAGAACAACAAGCAAATGAAGATAATACACTGATTTTAGAATCTATGTTTATCAAAAATATTCGATGTTTTGATAAAATTTCTATTGACCTTCCTCATATTCATACAAAGCAAAATGTTACTTTATTTGTAGGAACAAATGGAACTGGCAAATCAACCATTCTGCAGCTTATTGCTCTTGGTCTGTCTGATATTCCCAAACCTCCTATAAATCATGGTTGGGAAAATGTAGTACATGGCAATAAAGATTCAGGACATTTGGTCTTGCGCCTACAAGGCTTTGGAGAAGAGATAAATATTAAATTCAAAATTGATAGAAGTGGAGTAATCAATACAGGAAGTCATCGTCGTTACTTTGATTTGATACGTAAAAATTTACTTATTTTGGGCTACAGTACTGGAAGTAAAGGGCTGCAAAACTATGATTTTCAACATCGTACCTTTGCTCCTATTGCTTCTCTTTTTGGCGAAAATGGATTTTTAAAAAGTGAAAACGACCACAGTACTTATTCTTATATCGAAAATAATATTGAAAATATAAAAAAAATAGTCAATCATCTACTTGCTCCTTCATCAAAAAATACTGAAAATACACAAAACCAAAAATTAGAACAAGGACTTGTAGGACTAAATAAAGATGGGGATTTTGTTTTCCAAACTTCAACAGGAAAGGCTCTTATTTCGGCTATGTCAGACGGTTTTCGGACTGTTTTTAGTTGGATTATTGATTTATGTGTACGAGCTATTCAACATTCTTATAATTTGGAAAACCCTAAAAGTATTAAAGCAATTATCTTGATTGATGAAATTGATGTGCATCTAAACCCTAGTTTACAACGCACACTTATTCCTCGCTTATCAAAAATTTTTCCTAATATTCAGTTTTTGATAGGCACACAAAGCCCATTTATAATTCAATCTATGGAATCAAATAATATAATTTCTTTAGAATGGGAAAATGAGCGCATTATTACACATCCTCTTTTGATGGAAGGAATGCCATGGGCTTGTACAATTAGTGAAATTTTGGCGCACCTTTTAGGAAATGTCACCGAAATATCGCCTCTTATGGATGATTATCTAACTCAATTATCACAAGCCATTGAAAAAAATAACAAACTTTATGCAGAACAGTTGTATCTAAAAATAAAAAGTGCGCTCCCCAAACTAAGTCCGTATCACGAATATTTAGAAATAATAGCAAAAGATTTTTTTTAAATAGTGATAAATGGTTAGATATTAGTTAAAATACATATAGTTTAATTATTGTAATTCATTAATCACTTATAGTTAATCACTATCAATTAATACAAATATTCTTTTTTGTTTAATAAATAGCTCTCATTTACCCAAAGAATAGCACGATGTTCGTCATCAAACTTACGAATCCATTTGAATCCTTTTTCTTTAAGTTGTTTTTTGTTTTTTGCAAAAAATGCAGTTATTTTTCCTTTTTGGTCTTCTGTGGCAATAAAAATCATTGAATTAGTGTTTTAGAAAAATTGAAGCACAAATGAGTGAGAATAGTTTGTAGATTAAAAAATTATGAATTATAAACATCTCACTGCCTGTTAGTTAAATTACTAACATAGCCAATATACAAAATTTTATTTGCTTTTACAAGCTATAACCAAATTAAATCTTATTAATATTTAATTCTTATTTTTCATTTCTGTATAAAAAATTAAATTATTTCTTTTTTATATATAAAAATATTTTACTTATCTATGAAACTTCAAAAATTTCTCTTTCTTTTTTTTCTACTTCCTGCTTTTAGTATTTCTCATTTTGGTTGTAGCCAAACAGATTACAAAGCCTCTCAAAATCTAAATACTACAAATGATTCTCTAACTCTTCTGACCAATTCAGTAGAAAATTTAGCTGACTCTTTGAAATTAAAATTAAATGATAGCACACTTTCCGTCATAACAAATGATTCAGAAAGCAAAAAAGAAACACTTCAAATTATTGGTGTTGGCGATATGATGTTTGGAACAAATTTTCCTTCTGCTGCTCACTTGCCTCCTAACGATGGCAAAAATCTAATTTCAGAGGTAGATTCAATTCTAAAAAGTGCAGACCTTACTTTTGGAAACTTAGAAGGAGTAGTTTTAAACAAAGGAGGACAAGTAAAACGCTGTTCAGACCCAAGTAAATGCTATGCTTTTCGTATGCCTGAAAAATTAGTAGAAGATGTTTTGAAACAGGGAGGTTTTGATGTAGTCAGTATTGCCAACAATCACATGGGAGATTTTGGAAATAGTGGTAGAGAAAACAGCAAAAAATTCTTAAAAAGTATCGATGTAGAATATGCAGGTTTGTTTTCTTGTCCTTATACAATTTTTGAAAAAGAAGGCATAAAATACGGTTTTGCAGCCTTTGCGCCTAATTCTGGAACAATGGACATCAGAAATATAAAGGCAGCCGAAAAAATTGTAAAGACATTAAATGACTCTTGTGATGTAGTAATCGTTTCCTTTCATGGTGGCGCAGAAGGAAGAAGCAAACAGCATATTACACGCAAAACAGAAACTTTTTATGGCGAAAACAGAGGAAATGTATATGCGTTTTCACACGCCATGATTGATGCAGGAGCTGATATTATTTTTGGTCATGGTCCTCATGTTACTCGTGCTATGGAGGTTTATAAAAACAGATTTATTGCTTATAGTTTGGGTAATTTTTGTACGTATGACCGTTTTAGTTTGCGTGGAGCGAGTGGTCTTGCACCGATTGTAAACCTAAAAGTTGATAAAGAAGGCAAATTTATTTCTGGTCAGATTACGCCCATTATTCAGCTAGGAAGAGGTGGCGTTACGCTTGACAAACAAAAACGAGTAATTCCAATTATTCAAAACCTCAACAAAACTGATATTCCAGAAGGAATTATTGAAATAACCGATGAAGGAGAAATTTTAATGAGAGAGAAATAAAAATATTTAATTATGTAGGACAAAGCGTGCCTTGTCCTACATAATTATAAAAATTAAATTTTATTATTCAAACTAGACCAGCCACCACCATTATAAACATTGGTATAGCCTTTTGATTGCAACATTCTTTTTGCGCTTCCACTACGCATTCCAGAGGCGCAACAAGTAATTATTGGTTGATTCTTGTCTTTGAATTTTCCAAGATTATTTCCTAAAGTATCTAAAGGAATATTTTTAGATTTTTGAATGTGTCCTCCTGCATATTCGCCTTTTGTGCGAACATCAATAATCACTGCTCCTTCTTTCAAAAGTGCTTTATAGTCAGTTGGAGGCGTTAAGCCAAGTAGTTTTTTGAGTGCATCTAACATAATTGTATATAAAATTAAAGGTTGATTTAATAAAAGAAATTATAATTTATTTTTTTCTTTTGCTTTTCCAATCTTGAAAATTCTTTACTATTTTCAAAGCAGGTTGTAGTGTATAATTAAAAGGAAAAGAACGTATTTGAAAAGATTTTGAAAGATTTTTTTTCTTAGTAGGATTGAG
The DNA here is from genome assembly GCA_937136415.1 of uncultured Cytophagales bacterium. Lineage (GTDB taxonomy): Bacteria > Bacteroidota > Bacteroidia > Cytophagales > Bernardetiaceae > Bernardetia. The sequence goes on from CAKZOK010000139.1 coordinate 43,632, forward strand.
ATAAGTTGATAGCAAAGAATTATAAAATGCTTTTTTGGATAATGAAAGTTCTATATTTTTTGATAAAAGCTCTGCCCAAAATTCTCCTAAAAGCTCATTAAAAACAAGTTTATTATAAATTTCTACTTCTTCATTTTTTTTCTGTAAAAGCTCTAACCAGTTTTTAGATTTTTCAAAAAAAGATTCATGGTTTTCTTCAAAATCCATATTTCCTATTTTTTTATGAATGGTTAGTTCTTCTTGACTAACATAAATTCCTAATTCTTCTAATTGATTTTTATAAATTTTTAAAATATTTTTTTCAGCAACTGCACTCTGGGTCTGGCTAATATTATTATCATGGATTCGATATTTTACCAATGATTCTGCCAAATTTATGACTCTCGTTTTTTGAGAAATGCGTACCCAAAGGTCATAATCTTCTGTTGGTGGATAATTTTCCCTATACTTCAAAGCAGCATATTTTTTTCGCATCATGATAGAAGACTGTGCAAACTGATTTGTAAACAATAATTTTGCAGGGATTCGCTCGGCTCTATATTCCAAATTCCAAGCTCCTTTTATTTTATTTTCATCATCAATAAGTGTAATCCAAGAACCCACCAAACCAAATTCATTATTTTTATTTAAAAAATCAACTTGTTTTTCCAATCGTGTAGGCTCTGCATAATCATCACAATCCAAAATAGCAATGTAATTTCCTTTTGCCTCTTCGAAAAGTCTATTTCTTGTATAAAAAATTCCTTTATTTCCATCATTTTCTAAAAAACAAATACGCTTATCTTGATATGATTTTATAACTTCAGCACTCTTATCTGTCGAACCATCATTGATAATAATTAACTCAAAATCTTTATAACTTTGATTCAAAACACTTTCAATAGCCATTTTGAGAAATTTTTCTCCATTAAAAACAGGCATTACAACACTTATCATATTCAATTACGGATTACGAATGAAAAATTACGGCTCAAATATTTTCCGTACTTTAATTTTCTAACAAAAATAGCTTAAACTTTATTCTATCTCAAAGATTATTTATAAACAAAATTCCTTTTAACTCAAAAAATAACTGCATTTACTCATAAATAAACAATAAAAATGATATACGCCAACCAAAAAGCAATTCCACAAAGAAAACAGCTCACTGAAACATTAATTGAAACTTTATCAGAGTCTGAAGAACAATTAGACGCTTCCTTAGAACGTGAATTGGTGCTTTTTAAAGATGAAAAAAATGAATTAGATTATATCATCAAAATACTTGTCCAAACCTGCAAACTTTCGTCTGGCGATGCTTTTGATGTCGTAACAGAAGCAAATACAAAAGGACATTCGACAGTTACAACAGGAACTTTTAATGAACTAAAACCACTTCGAAAAGAAGTATGTGATAAAAATATTTGGGTCGAAATTTTGTAATCTTTTTTCTCTACTTTTCATAAAAATTTATGTTTTGAGAATTATTTTATGCTTCTATTGTTTAGTAAGTGAGTTGCTTTCATAATTATTTTTTTTGTAAAGTACTGAACATGATATATTTTTTGAGATTTCACACTCTTTTTCAAAGAAAGTAATCAAGATAATTTATTTCTTTTTAATTATTCTTCTAAAAATAATAAAAAAAATGTTATTTTAGCAGAACACTTTCCTATTACTAAAAACAATTTCTCAAAAATAATTGTGCAAAACGAGTTATGGCAGAAACAAATAATAATAAATCCTCTATCGCACCTACACAAATTCGCAAACATTCTTTCAAACAAGCTACTTTTGGAGGTTATCGCAAAGAAGATGTAAGTCAATATCTTTCTGATGTTGCCGAAAATATGAGTTCGGTTTCTCATCGCAACGAAGAATTAGAAAGACAGGTTAGTTATTTGCATACCGAACTGACCAAACTCAAAGATATAGAACGAACACTTTTAGAGTCACTTTCACAAGCACAAGAAGCAAATCGTTTGAACTTAGAACAAGCCCAAAAACGTGCTGATTTGATGATTTTGGAAGGAAAAATGCAAGCCGATGCTCTTCTACAAAGTGCCAAGTCAAATGCAAAAAGTGTTCTTTTAAGCACTCAACAACTTGCTGACCAAACGCTTTCGGAAATGAAAAGAGAAATAAAATTATTGAATTATTCCTATGAATATAGCGCACAACAGAAGGCACAAATGATGCAAGAATTACAAACATTTATGGAAACAGCACTCTTAAAAATTGAGCGTTTGTCAAAACTAGATGTCGAACACACCTCAGAACAAGCCCTAGAACGTGCCGAAAAAATGCACCAACATCATAGCCAAATTATTAGAGAACAACTAAAACAACTTGAAGGAAAAAATTATCAACAACTATATAATCAAGCTGATTTTTCTTATTCAGATTACTCTCAAAATAATGATTATGACAAAGAAACACCTCGTAAGATAGTTCCCGAAATTCGTCAAGAAATAAAATATGAGGCAGAGCAAAAAACAAAAGAAGAACAAGAAAAAACAAAAGAAGAATTAGAACAATCTCAAAAAGAAATAGGAAATACAAAATCTCAAAAAGATACTTTTCAATCTAATGAATCTAGTTCAAGAGGTCTTATTTTTGATTTGAATGATTTATAAAAAATAGAATAAAATTTGTTATAATCAATAAATTGTAATTCAGCATAACTAATTGCAACTGTAATTTTTAATCACTACTTATGAGTTTATTTAAAAAATTTTGGTTAGGTGTTCGTTTGTATGGCAAGGCATTGTCTTTTACTCGTGAACATAATTTGTGGAAATATTATTTTTTGCCTGCACTTCTCAACCTTATCATTTTTATTTCTGTTGGTTTTGTCGGTTATATTTTTGTGGGGGATACAATAGATTGGCTGGAAGGGCTTTTCAATTTGAATAATCCTATAAATTGGTGGCAAACAACACTTAATTATATTGTCAAAATTTTGGTGGGTTTGATTGCTTTTTTGATTTATTTTAAATCCTATAAATATTTGATGTTGATTTTGCTTTCGCCTGTTTTATCGATTGTGGCTGCAAAAGTTCAAGGAATTTTACACCCAGAGCGTCCAGATGAAGACTTTCATTTTCCTCAATTTTTGAGCGACCTCAAACGTGGGCTTATTATTAATCTGACCAATTTGGCGATTGAACTATCCATCACAATTCCTCTTATTTTAATAGGGCTTTTTTTCTCGCCTATTTCTCCTTTTGCTACCATTCTGATTATTTTGGTAGAATCTTATTTTTTGGGTTTTGGAATGATAGATTTGAGAAATGAATTTATGAAACTAGATGTAAAAGAGAGTAGAGCTGTTGTCAAAAAACATCGTTCTTTTGCTATTGGAGTCGGAATGACTATGTATTTTATGATTTGGATTCCTATTTTGGGAATTTTATTTGCTCCTATTTGGGCGTGTATTTCAGCAGGTTTGGGGATTTATGAATTGGAGGAAAACTCAATTATTAAAACAGATGCAAACTAAAGCATAAGCTACATTATTTATCACGAAAAGGCGTATAAAAAAGATTCCAAGTATTCAATTCTACTGCACACAGATTTCCTACTTCGCCTTTAAATTTTTGATATTTCCCCAAACTCACATATACACAACCGTTGTCAATCGGAACAATAGCCGTTTTATTTTCCTTTGCTAATTCTAAATTTTTATTTATCTCTTCCAAATTATGAACGACATGTCCATGCACGACGGGCTTGCGATTGGTTTTGTATAAATTCCCCTTAAATTTTCGCACCCAAAGCATAGCATAAGCATTTGTAAAAAGTGTTTCTCCATTTAGAGGTTCATAATTTATATCAAAACCTGCGTGAACCAAAAGACAGTTTTCTAATTCTATATAAAAAATCATTTCATTGAAAAATGTTGCGTATTTTGGCTTTATTTCTTTGTCTTTATTGATTAATTCTTCTAAATGATTATGAGCAAGTGTCTTTTTAGAAACTTGATTATTATTTTTCTGATAAAAATCTAAAAGCATTTGTTCATGATTTCCTATCAAAACAAAAATTTGAAAATCTTCTTTTTGTTTTTTGATAATATAATCTATCAAAAGAATTGCATTTTTTCCTCTATCAATCAAATCTCCCAAAATGAAAATTTGGTCGTCTTTTGTGACTTTTAGAATTTCTTCTACCAAATAAATAAACGTTTTGCCACAGCCATGAATATCGCTGATAGCAAAACGTCTGCTTGTATTTTTTGGAATTTCTTTTGTGAATTGTTTTGGAAATATTTTTTTTATCATTTTAATTCTATTTTTATCAAAAATTCATATTTTCATCAATAGTGATATTTTCTTCTCTAATTGTATTAATTCTAGGTTGTAGAATCCAAATACCAACAGGAAAAAACCAAAACATAAAAAACTCACTCGCAAAATCTGAAAAGGTTACTTCTCTTTGCAACTCGGTTGTTTTTAAAGTTTTTGCAGCAAAATAAATAGAATAAAAAACACCAAAAGCAGATACAATACATAAAACAAGCATAATTGGAGCTATCCATTCGCTAGGAAATTCAATTTCATTGGGTTTTATTGTGCTATAAAGAATGAACATAAAAACGCCAAATCCAGAAACAGAGAGCAGAGGAATAATAGAAAATATTTTAAATTTTGTAGTTTTCATCTCTACATTTGTTGGTACTGCTTTTTGAAGCCCAATAGCTACTGACCAAAACCAACTAAAAAGTAAGGACGCAAAAAGCACAATTACCAAAGGAAAAAATTTAAAAACATTCAAAATTTGTTCTGGGTCTGGTTGTGTTCCTTCTTTTAGAATCGAAACTATAATTGCAATTATTGTCAAGAAAGAACCAAAAGGAACGCCAATTAGAAGAAAGAATAATTGCCAATGTTTTGCTTTTAAAAATTTATCTACCATTTTTGTTTTTTATTTATATTTTTCCACGAATAAATTCGTAGGTTTTGTTTTTTATTTATTAGTGTTAAGATACAATAAATTATATTCTCTCCAAAATCGCCATATAAAAACCATCAAAACCAGTTTGATGTGAAAGTATTTTTTTGTCTTCAATAAATTTAAAATCCTTTCCATTTTCACTATTCAAAAATGTTTCTACTTGATTTTGATTTTCAGAAGGAAGAATTGAACAGGTTGCATAAACTAATTTACCTCCTTTTTTGGTCATTTTAGAATATTCTTGTAAAATAACTTGTTGAGTTTGTTTTATTTCCTCCAAAAACTCAAGATTTAATTTCCATTTTGCATCAGGATTTCTACTCAAAACCCCCAAACCACTACAAGGCGCATCAATCAAAACTCTATCAGCAGAATTATAAAATTGTTTGAATTGTGAATTATCAACTTTATTATTTTCTCTTTTTATAGGGTGCGTTTTGATATTATGAACATCAGCACGGTTTGCTCGTTTTCTTAATTCAATGAGCTTATTTTCATAAATATCCATTGCTATTATTTGCCCTTTATTTTTTAAAAGAGAAGCAATATGAAGCGATTTTCCTCCTGCACCAGCACAAGTATCAATAATTTGCATTCCCTGTTTTATGTCCAAAAAATGAGCAATTCGCTGCGAAGAAGCATCTTGAATTTCGAAAAAACCCTCTTTATATAAGGCATTTCTTACAATACTTTTTCTTTTAAGAAGTCGGATTGCTTCTGGATAAATTTCTGTTTTTTGAGTAATTTTTTCAGTTTCGATGTTTTGTTCTGAAAGCTGTTTTTGAAGTTTTTGAATGCTTGTTTTTAATGTATTGACACGCAAAACAACAGGAGCTTGATTATTCAAAGCAGCAATTTCTTTTGTCCAAATTTCATTTCCTAATTCTTTTTCACCCAAATTATCTAACCAATCAGGAATTGATTCTTTGTATTTTCGGATTTTTGAAAGTTTATTATATTCTTCTTTTATTATTTTTTTATCATAATTAATTTCTTCAAATTCTTTCCAAGTTGGCAATTCAATTTCATTAAGAATTGCCCAAATAGAAAAAAGTTGAACTAAATTTTGAGTAGAATAAGTATTATTTTCAAATGCTGTTTCTATGTCTGCTAATTTTGCATACAAACGTTTCCAACGCACAACTTCATAAATCGTTTCTGCCACAAAACTTCTATCTCTTGCGCCCCAACGTTTGTCTTGTTTTAAGGTAATGGCTACAATTTTATCAGCTTGTTTTTTTTGATTGAAAATTTGAGAAAGGGATTCAATAACTGCCAAAACTAAATTACGATGTAAGCGCATGATGAAATTATGAATTGTGATTGGTTAATTATGAACTAGGTTCAAGCCTCGCTGCTTGAATCTAGTTCATGTAAAATCTAAAAATGAAATAGTAACTTAAAACATACTACGTTTTTTTCTCCAGTCACTCATTCCAGTAGAATTATTTTTTTCAGCAGAGTTCGAAATAGTTATATTTTTCTTCTTTCCCTTTTCTAAAAGTTGATTTACAATAGCGACAGCAATTTCTTCTTCTTCTTTTGAAGTTTGAGCATCTAAATATTCGGGTTTGAAATGATTTTCCACGAATTTTGTACTAAAATTACCACTTCTAAACGCCTCATGTTTCATCACAAATTTACAAAAAGGTAGCGTTGTTTGGATTCCCGAAATTTTATACTCGTCAATCGCTCTTATCATTCTGTCCATTGCCTCTTCTCTATTTGCGCCAAAAGTGATAAGTTTTGCAATCATTGAATCATAAAAAATAGGCACTTCCATACCTTGTTCAAAACCATCATCTACCCGAATCCCTAAGCCTTTTGGTGTATCATATTCTACCACTTTTCCAACATTTGGCAAGAAATTATTTGCTGGGTCTTCGGCATATACACGCACCTCTATCGAATGTCCATTGATTTTTAAATCTTCTTGCTTGAAAGAAATTTCTTTACCTTCTGCAATTTTGATTTGTTCTTTTACCAAATCAATTCCTGTTATTTGCTCCGTAATTGGGTGTTCTACTTGCAGACGAGTATTCATTTCTAAAAAATAAAAATCCAAATTTTCATCTACAATAAATTCTACCGTTCCTGCTCCATAATAATTACACGCTTTTGCCACATTTACGGCAGCTTTTCCCATTGCCTTTCGCATTTTTTCGTTTACAACAGCCGAAGGAGCTTCTTCTACAACCTTTTGATGACGACGCTGAATAGAACATTCTCTTTCAAAAAGATACAAAATATTGCCATGCATATCTCCCAAAATCTGAATTTCGATATGACGAGGCGAGCCAATATATTTTTCAATAAAAACAGCACCATCTCCAAAAGCCGACTGTGCCTCACTAACAGCTCTTTTCATTTGCTCTTCAAACTCTTCTTCTTTTTCTACCACACGCATTCCTTTTCCACCTCCTCCTGCACTTGCTTTTACCAAAATTGGATAACCAATTTGAGCCGCTTCTTTTTTGGCTTCTGCTATATCCTCAACAGCGTGATTAATTCCGGGAACCATCGGAATATCATACTTAGAAACAGCATTTTTGGCAGCTAATTTACTTCCCATTACCTCAATCGCTTCAGGAGAAGGCGCAATAAAAATAAGCCCTGCTTCTTTCACTTTTCGTGCAAAATCTGCATTTTCAGACAAAAACCCATATCCGGGATGAATGGCTTCTGCGCCTGTTGTTTTGGCAGCCTCAATAATTTTATCTCCACGAAGATACGACTCTGAAGAAGGAGGCGCACCCACACAAATAGCTTCATCGGCAGCACGAACATGAGGAGCTAAACGGTCTGCTTCACTAAAAACAGCTACGGTTTTGATGCCCATTTCTTTACAAGAACGAATTATTCGAAGTGTAATTTCGCCACGGTTGGCAATCAGAATTTTTGTTATTTTGGTACTATTCATTATATGTTGTGGTGTTTTTTATCTATTGGGTTGGCTATTTTTGAAATAAATCAAAGACAAAAATAACATTTCTATTTTAAAGAAACAGAAAATAATAAATTGGATTCTCGTTTTTCTAAAAATTATAATTTCAATTCCATTTTTATATTTGCTCGTTTGTAAAACGTTTCTTCTAATTTTACTTCTTCGAATCCATATTTTTTGTATAATTGAAGAGCTGAGTAAAGAGCTGTATTAGAATAAAGAATGAGTTTGGAGATTTGTCTTTTTTTAGAAAAAGATATGCAATGTTCTACTAATAATTTGCCAATTCCTTTTCCTTGTATATTTTGAGTAACTGCCATTTTTGCAAGTTCGAATACTGAATCAGTTTTTTTGAGTAATGAAGCTGTTGCAATTATTTTGTTATCCATTCTGGCAAAAAATATATATCCTCCTTTATCAATTATTTCTTTTTTAGGGTTTGATAAAGAAATTACATCACTCTCTTCGATAGAAAAATATTTTTCAAGCCATTCATAATTAAGCTGTTTGATGTATGGCTTCAAATCTTCTGAAAAGTCGATGATTTCTATATTTGGGGTATTCATTTTTATTGAATCAAATTATTTATTTTTTATTTTTCATTAATCTACTTCCAAAACCTTAACTGCGTTTTTATAATCTTGAAAAACTTTTGTATTAATTTCTATATTTGTTTTTATTTCAAGAATAGTAATTCGGTTTCGTTTTTCTATATCTAATTCTAGGTTTTGTAAAGCCTTCTGAACCTCATTTTTATCTTCACAAAAATTATATTCTAATTCAAATTCATGGCTTAGATTTTCGGCATTCAAATTTTGTTTTATTACAAAAAATTCATCTGATTCGGGCTGTTTGGCTGCATCTGGAAGCATTTTAAAAATTCCTCCACCGTGATTATTTAATAAAATTACAATCAAATTTTTGGGTAAATAATTATTCCAAAACGCATTTCTATCATAAAAAAAAGCAACATCACCCGTCAATAAAACATTCAAGGTTTCTTTATCTGCAAGTGCATGTCCGATAGCAGTACTCGTCGAACCATCAATTCCACTTGTGCCACGATTAGAAAAGATTTCGATTTCTTTGTTAGTATTGAGATAGTTTGCATAACGCACACTCATACTATTTGCCAAATGCAAATTAGAATGATTAGGTAACATTTTCATTGCCATTTTTACAGCTTCAAACTCTGAAAAAGGTTGCTCTTCGAAAAAGTTCGTATTCAATTTTGTAATTTCTGCATCTGTTCCACGCCAATTATCTACAAAAAAAGATTGACGATACGATTCTGCAAAACGTGTTTGTTTTTCCAAAACTTTCCTAAAAAAATATGATGGGTTCAATGGAATCACTTTTGTAAGCGACTGAAATGTATCAGCAGCAATCCCAGCAGGTTGAATGTGCCAATGTTCGATAGCAGGATATTCACGCAAGAATTTTTTAAGATTTTTTGAAATAACAGATTTACCAAATGTAATCAATAATTCGGGTCGTAGTTCTTCAAGGCTTTCTCTGTTCATCAAAAATACATCTTGATGCTGAATACTATTTTTGATTGTATGAAGATTCGAAATTATATCTGCCACAACTGTAACCTCCAAACCATTCAAAACAGAAACCAAACGCTCATTATAACGCATCTGCCCTCCAACAATTAATTTTTCTTCAGTTCTATTCCAAACTTCTAAAAGCTCCTCCCAATCTTGTGTACGAATCTTTGGACGGCTATGAATTTGTTCAATTATTTTTACATCAATATCATATTTTATCTCATTTTCATAAAAATCATTTACATTTTCTTCATCTATTTTTCGAACAGGTGGATAAAATGGTTCACGAAAAGGCGCATTAATATGAACAGGCGCAGCAGGATATGTTTTTGATAAATTTATGGCTTCCGAAATAGTACGTTCGGTATGCCAAACAGCATCTTGATGCGACAAATCAACTGGCAAAGTATAACTTTCTTTTACATGTTTGCCATAAATATTTGTTTGCCTTATAGTTTGTCCATCAAATTGGTCTATCCATTCTGGAGGACGGTCAGCAGTGAAAACAAGCAACGGAATACGCTGAAAATAGGCTTCTGCAATCGCTGGGGCATAATTATAAGCAGCCGAACCCGAAGTACAAATCAAAACAACAGGTTTATTTGTTTGCTGTGCAATTCCTAAAGCAATAAAAGCAGCCGAACGCTCATCAGCCACTACTTTGCAATTCAAATTTTTATGCCTTGCAAATGACAATGTAAGAGGAGCAGAACGAGAACCAGGAGAAAGAATCACGTTTTCGATACCATGTTTATGACAAATATGAGCAATATTCCATATTGGTTGAAGAGCGTAAGACATAAAAAAGAAGTTTAAATTATGTTGTTGATAGGGATACCAACAATGGCTTTAGAAAAGACAATCAATAATGATAGTTTTTGTTTGACAAATTTAATGAATTTGCTATTCTATATTACAAAATTTATGTCTTTAATCTTATTTATTATTGGTTTTTTAGACTTTGGCATATTAATAGCTATTTAACTCATTGTGATTGCCACGAGATTGGTAATTTTTTCATGGCTATAAAAAAGAGGTTTCAGCATGTTCTGAATCCTTTTTTTATGTTTTTTTGAGTCTAAACAATAATAAAAATTATCTAGTTATATTACATTCATTTTCGAACCATAATTAGATTACTTATGCAAAAATTGAATCAAATAGACTGGGATAGTTATAGAACCAAAGGCGATAAAATAGCTGATGAAATAATCCAAAAAACACAAGAACAAAATAAATGGGCAACATTACGAAAAGTAATTACAATTCAGTGGGGCGATAATCAAGGTTTGCCTAATGATTTGCCCGATTTTATAGCTAATTATTTTTCAGAAAATGCCGTTTTGCCTTTAGGTTCGGATTCTGACAAGATAGCCAAAGGACAAATTTTTTTTCAAAAAAATGCAGAAGATTGTTTGAGCCTTTTGGGTATGATGTCTTTGCCTTATTGTTATGCAGCAGCAGATGGGGCGCAAGTTTTGTATTTTTCAGAGCGCATGCGAAATGATGCCCAAACACGTCTTTTAGAAACAGCTCGTTTTGTTTTTGAAATAAATCAGAAAGATAGTTTAAGACCAAATGGACTTGCTTTTATTACCATTTTGAAAGTTAGGTTATTACATGCCACTATTCGTTTTCATCTCAAAAATCATAATGATTGGGATATGAAATGGGGTTTGCCTATCAATCAAGAAGATTTAATGGGAACAAATATTGCTTTTTCGTTTATTGTTTTGCGTGGACTTCGCAAACTAGGAAAACATTTTAATAATAAAGAAGCTGAAAATTATTTATATCTTTGGTACACAGTAGGTCAGCTTTTAGGAATTGATAAAAAAATCCTTCCTCAAACCATGAAAGAAGCCATTTTCCTCTTTAAAAATACAGAAATACGCCATTTTAAGCCTTCTCCTCAAGGCACTGTTTTGACACAAAGTTTGCTTTCTCATTTTGATACAGTCTTACCTTCTGCTGTTCCTAAAGGATATATTCATAGTTATATGCGTTTTCTTTTGGGTGACAAAACCTGTGATTTGTTGAATATTCCTCCCTCAAACTGGACAAAACATATCATAAATATCCTTCCAATCATAACAACAATGAAAACAAGTTTTGGAAAAAGCCCTGATGCCATTCGTTCTTATTGGGAAGCACGCAATTTGGTTATACAAGATAAAGGTCAGAATTAGAAAGTGGTTGTTTAGGCTCTCAAGACATTTTTGAGATGTTAAGCAGGTTTGGTTAGTATATAAATAATTTTACCTAATTATTTATTATTCTAAAATGAACTACAAACCCAAAGATTAGGTTAAGAATTTGGAAGCAAATAAAAACCATCATTATTTTTTTGTAAATTTGTGTTTTAAATCAAAAAAGCAATACATCAAAAAAATAATATAGAATCAATTTTATGAGTAAAGATACTAATACCTCAAACGTAAGAGTTCGTTTTGCACCTTCTCCAACAGGTGCATTGCACATCGGAGGAGTCCGTACTGCCCTTTTCAATTATTTATTTGCCAAAAAACATGGTGGCGAGTTTATCATTCGTATTGAAGATACTGACCAAACTCGTTTTGTCGAAGGAGCAGAAGATTATATCTTGGAAGCCTTGGAATGGATTGGAATTGTGCCTACTGAAAGCCCAAAACATGGAGGAGAGTATGCACCTTATCGCCAATCTGAACGCAAGGATATGTACAAAGATTATGCAATGCAACTCATCGAAAAAGGACATGCTTACTATGCTTTTGATACTTCAGAAGACTTGGAAGCCATGAAAGAACGCTTAAAAAATGCTGGTGTTGCTTCTCCTCAATACAATAGTATTACTCGTACACAAATGCGTAATTCTTTGACTTTGCCAGAAGATGAAACAAAACGTCTTTTAGAAAGTGGTGAAAAATATGTAGTGCGCCTAAAAGTACCACGCAAAGAAGAAGTTCGTCTGAATGACATGATTCGCAGTTGGGTAGTTGTTCATTCTTCTGCCATTGATGATAAAGTTTTGTTAAAATCTGACGGAATGCCTACCTATCATTTGGCAAATGTTGTAGATGACCATTTGATGAAAATCACGCATGTTATTCGTGGTGAAGAATGGCTTCCTTCTGCTCCTTTGCATGTGCTTTTATATCGTTATTTGGGCTGGGAAGACACCATGCCAAAATTTGCTCATTTGCCTCTGATTTTGAAACCCGACGGAAATGGTAAGCTCTCAAAACGTGATGGCGCAAAATTTAATATGCCTGTTTTTCCTTTAGAATGGAATGGACAAGGAACAGGAAACGAAAAATTTGAAGGCTTTAGAGAATGGGGTTTTGAGCCTGCTGCTGTCGTAAACTTTTTGGCTCTTTTGGGTTGGAATCCAGGCAATAATGAAGAAATTTTTTCTATGAAAGAATTAATAGAAAAGTTTGATATTGCTAGAGTAAATAAAGCAGGAGCAAGATTTGATTTTGATAAAGCAAAATGGTTTAATCAACAATATTTGCGCAACAAACCAAATAGCGAAATTGCTGAATATTTGGCTTCTAAAATGGTAATGAACTCACTTGCAGATACTTCTTATTTAGAAAAACTTGCAGATATGCTCAAAGAACGTGCAGTATTTTTGAGTGATTTTTGGGAAGGTTCTAAAGTATTTTTGCAAGCACCAACAGAATATGACCAAAAAGCTGTTGCTAAAAAATGGAATGCTGATGCTGTAAAAGGACTAAATTCTTTAGTAGAACTTTTGAAAAATACTGAATCATTAGAAGAAGCACAACAAACAAAACAACTTGTTTATGATGCTGCTACGGCTGCTGGCGTAAAAATGGGAGCTGTAATGTTGCCTTTGCGCTTGGCACTCACAGGAGCTAGTTCGGGTCCTGATTTGATGGAAGTAGCTACGCTTTTAGGAAAAGAAGAAGTTTCTATCAGAATTGAAAAGGCAATTAATGAATTAGAAGTAAAGGCTTAGTTGAAAAGGTGTCGTTTGTGAGGACACAAACAAGGGCAAGATAAATTCCATAAAAAGTCTAATCTCATTTTTGAGGTTAGACTTTTTTTGTTATCAATACTTTAAAGGCACTTATTATTTCTGTATGTTAGGATAGCATACGCTACAAAGTGAAATAATAACGAGTTCAGGTTAGTTACACTTTACCCAACCTCCAATTCAATAATGCTTCCCTTTGTTTTATCTTTTTGGATATGAAGATGTGTTCTAATTTCTTGTTTCAAATTCTCTACATGAGAAATAACTCCAACTACTTTATTTTCTTTTTGCAGACTTTGAAGTGTTTGCAAGACAATTTGAAGCGAATCATTATCCAAAGAACCAAAACCCTCATCTATAAAAAAGAACTCTTGTTGTTTTCGCATACTCTCCGAAAGTGCAAGCGCAACACAAAGTGAAGCCTGAAAAAGCTGCCCTCCAGAAAGCGTCTTGATAGCTCTTTTTTTGCCTTCACTCAAAAAATCTACTACTTCAAATTCATTTGTTTCATTCAGAATAAGCTCCAAAGAATGATGAGTAAGTTCTCTAAAACGAACGTTGGCAAGTCTGCACAGGTTTCTCAAATATTCTGTCGAAGCAAAATCAACAAAGCCACCACTACCACTCTTAAAAAGTTTATTGAGTGTTTCTAGGTTGTCTTTTCGTTGCAAAAGTTTCGTTAATTTTTTCTCTAATACTGTTTTTTCTAGTGTATCTTTTTCAGCTTTTTTTATTTCTTGATTGATAATAGCTTGCTTCGAATTATCTTGTTTTTGCTTTGCAGTGAGGTCTTTTATTTCTTTCAAGAGCTTTTCAAACGAATCTTTTTGATAATTTTTTCCTTTGGTTTGTTTTTCTAGTTTTTCAAAGTCTTCTAGCGTAGTTTTCAGATTTGCAAAAAAAGTAGTTATTTCTTTACGTTCATTATCTGTATTAATTTTTTGATTCAAAATGATTTCAATATCAGTTTGAGAAAATTGTTTTGATTCAAAATTTTGATTTAGTTTTACTATTTTTTGTAAAACTTGTTTTTGGTTATTTAAAAGTTCTTTATTCAGAATAGAAAATTGTAAAATAATAGTTTTTAGAGTTCCCTCTAATTCACTTTTTTGATAAAAAAACTGTTTTTCTTTTTCTTGATTTTCCAAAAAACTTTTCTCTAATTTTTCTGTGTCTGCTTTGATTTTCAAAATTATTTTTTCTAATTCTAAAATAGAAAAATCTTTATAAATATGATTTATTTTTTCAGAATTTCGCTCCAATTCTTTTATTTGTCCTGTTTGTGAGGCGTGTTGTTGTTTTAAATTTTCTAATCCTGCTTTGTATTTTTCGATTTCTTGGTTTATTTTTTCTACTTTTTTTTCTATTTCAGACAAATTTGTTTCTGTTTTTTTAATTTCATTCTGAATCGTTTTTTGCTCTTTCTGAATTTTCAGAATTTCATTTTTTGATAAGTTTTTCCATTCTTTTTCATTTGCTAAAAATAATTTTTGATGCGTTTCAAATTCTGTTTTGATGGCTGTTTGTTTTTGAATAATTTTATCCAAATTTTGCTTTTTATCTATTATTTTTTCTACCAAATAAGCTAGTTCTGTTTCTTCTTTTCGAAGTTTTTTTAGATTTTGTTCGTCTTCTTTTTTCTGTTTTTTGAGTACTTTCAAATTACTATCAATATTTTCTATGTCCAAAATAGCTGGGTGTTTTTCTGAGCCACAAACAGGACATGGCTGCCCATCTTCCAAGGAATGCACAGCTTGATGAAGTCCTTTTTGCATGGTTAGCTTTTCAATTTCTTGACTTCTTTTTTCCACATTTTCAGTCAATTCTTTTTCAGAAAATTGTAATTTATTTGTTTCGAAAGCTGTTTTTTGTGTTTCTAGTTTTTCAATTTCTATTTTTGCTACTGCTATTTCTGCATTTATTTCAGATTGTCTTTTACTCACATTTTCATTTTTATCTAACCAAATAAAAGCATTTTGTAGATTTTGAGTATCAATAATTTTGCTTTTATTTTCTGAAATTACATTTTTTTCTTTACTAAATTCTTTTTTTTGAGTTTGTAATTCTTCTTGTTTTTTAAGTATTAAATTTGTTCCATTTTTTATTCTACCATTTTTTTCTGTTATTTTTTCTTGTACTTCTTTGAGTTTGATAAGCTGATTTATTGGCTCAATTTGCTCAATTTTTTTTGTATTTTCTTCTTTCTGAATAGCAATTTTTTTTTGTGATTTTGCTACTTTCTCATAATTTTTCTGTGCTTTTTGTAGGTTCTTCTCTGTTTCTTTTTGTTTTTCTTTGACAGAATTTAGGTTTGTGATTACTCTTTTTTGGTCTTTTAGGTTTTCTTCAAATTCATTTTTTATGAAAATAAATTGATTCAAATTATTCTCTCTATTTTTTATATTTTGTTCTTGCGCTTGTAGCTTTTGAAGCTGGAGAAATTTTTTGTTCTTTTCTTCAAAAATAGTTTTGATAATTTCTAACTGATTTTTTTGCTCATTTTTTTGATGAATTTGTTTCTCTTGTTGTACAATATGCTGAGTAATATTTTCGCTTTCTATTTTTTTATTTTGAATAAAATTTTCTATTAAATATTCAAATTGATGAGAAATTGTATTTTCGATTACTTCAATTTGATTGTTAGTTTCTTTAAGCAAACTTCGTGTAGAATCTGCCAAATCATAGTCATGAAGCGAGAAAATATCTTTTATCATTCCAATTCTTGCAGCAGGTTTGAGCTGCAAAAACTCAGCAAACTGCCCCTGTGGAATAATAACTGTCCTTTTAAAATTATCATAAGAAAGTCCTATTGCTTTCTCAATTTCTTCAAATGTGATAGTTTGCCAATCATTCTCATTTACTTTTTTGGCAGCTCTTCGATTCGGAGTGGCTATTTTGAGAAAATCTTTCGAATTTCGTTTGGCTATAAATTCACATATAAAATGTTCTTTTTTTTCTCCTGCCAAAAACTCAAAACTAATTTCTACAATATCAGAATCAAGATTCATCATGTTGTAATACCTATTATCTCCACTAATGTTGAGTTTGTCAGTTCTGCCAAAAATAGCAAACGTAATAGCTTCCAAAATACTAGATTTCCCACTTCCTACCTTTCCAAAAACGCCAAAAATACCAGTTTCTGAAAGTGTATCAAATTTGATAATATGCTTTTTTTTGTAAGAATAAAGACCCTTGATAGATAATGAAAGTGGAAACATAGAAGTAAAGTAAGAGATATAAAGTACGAAGTATGAAATAAGAAGTGAATACAATAATAAAAACTATTATTCATTTTTTTCTAAATCAAGGCTGACTGTAGAAGTAAAATTCATTTCCATATTTCCAAAATCCATTTTGAAAGGTAGCTTTTCTTGGACTGAATCAGGAACTACATTTTTGTTTTTATCTTTCTGTAAGTCACCTATTTTCATTTTGGTTTTCATTTCTACTTCTGCTTTTGTGAAATATCCTTTTTCTATATCAAAAATATATTCTCCTTTTCCTTTAATTTGACGTTTTTGTTCTGCTTCTTTTTTATCATCAAATTCATCAATCAAAATATCATTTTCAAATATGTATAGATTTTTTTCTATTGATTTTAAGGTTATATTTTGATGCCCTTTTGCAATAATTTCAGAGCCAAAAGCATTCATAGGCATCTGGATTGGCATTTTTACAGATTCTCCAATTTTCAAATCTTTGGTAGGAATAGGCAAAATACCTGTATAAAATAATTGCATAGCTTCACTAATTTCTCCTTCTACTATTCCATCATTTTTAAGTCCCTTTACAAACATATCAGGAAGTTTTCCATTATTTTCTGTTAGGTTTTTGGTCAGAATATCTCCCATTTCTCCCATATTCAAGTCTTTAATTATGATGTCTGCTTTTTCATCAGAGGTAGGTGTGATGGTAAGTTTTCCAGTTGCTTTATTTGTGATTCCAAAACTTGAAAAAAGCCCTCCCATAGGACTAATCTCTGTTTTTTGAGTAAAATTATAGGTCAGTTTTTCAAAATTATTGAATTTCCATATAATTGCTCTTTCATTTTCTGAATCAGAACAGCTTATAAAGAAAATAAAGGCACACAAAAAACCTATAAATGACAGCGTTGTTTTTAATATTTTTTTCATGATAGTTAATAAATAATGATAATATAAATTTACAAAAAATAGCCATTAAAATTACACTTTTTATGATATAATTCTAATGACTATTTTATACGTATTTTAATTAGAGTACTGGACACTAGATGTATTTGCTGTTCTGTGAGTCACAGAACAGGGAAAAACACCGTTCGTTGGTGTTTTAGCGTAGCGACACCAACAACTTTTTAACTCATGTCCAGTACTCTATATTTTAATACTATTTGTTATAACATTGAGATAAAATTAGTCCCAGTCTTTTGTTTCGCCTAGTTTTACTTTTTGAGCATTCAGAACATAAGGTCTAGTTCCATCACGCAATACAACTGCAACTACGTAAGATTCATCTAAGTTATCATTACGAGTAAGATTAATTTGAAATTCTTTCTTGAATTTTTTGAACTCACCTACATTCTCTGCGCCAATCGCTTGTCCATCTAAAGATGTGAAAGCACGTTTGGCTACATGATTATGTACATAATCATTGATTACAGCAGGAGCTTCATAGTATTTATGAAATTCTGTATCTTTATAATCTGATCTTCCAGCTAAATAATTTTGTTGTGCCGACACAGTTCCATCTTCTATTAAATAAATCAGCACTCGGTACTCAAAAGAAGTATTTACATCTTTTCCAAAACCAACATGTGCTTGAACAGTTGCTATTGCATCTTGTTCGTTGATATTTGTTTCCAAAGCAACTCCAACAGAATTTGTTGTCTTTTCTAACAGTTTGTCAATAGCTTCTGCCCACTCTACTGGGTGCATAAATAAATCTCCTGAACTTGGAGAAGCCAAACGGTTTACTAATCCAGAAGGATAACCAGCTAAACTATAAACTCTATCTAGGGCATTAATCATAGCTAAATTTTCCATTTCATCGCCAGAGTGTATTGCTACACCATATACACGATTTGGATATTCGGCTACATATTTGTCCATTACTGAAGTTCCCATCGGACACCAGCCACACCATGTACCTGTTGCTTCTTCGATGACCACTTTGTTTGTAAATGTTTCGGGGATTGGGCTGATTGCTCCATCTTGAGGGTTTGTATCCTCTTCCTCTTCTTCCTCCTCCTCTTCTTCTTCCTCTTCCTCCTCTTCTTCTTCTTCCTCTTCACCACCACCAGAGTCAGTACCACCACCTGTATTATCTATTGGGTCTGGTGTTGGTTGTGAATCATCACCACCACCACAGGCTGCTAAAGAGAAACAAAGTAAAAAAATAAGTAAAAAGTTAAAATTGTATTTCATAGTATTTGTATTTTTTGAAAGTATATAGTAGAAATATGATTTAGTAAAAAGTTTTTTTTGGCTTAATAACTAAAAAAGTATAATTTTTCTTAACATCTACAAAAATACAGTTATTTATTCAAACGACGAAATAGAATTTTGTATTTATTCAAAAAAATAGAATTTTGATACTTAAGAATGAATTATCTCACTGTTTTTGTTTGTATCACTATGCTAATACAAAATATAAGTAAAATTATCTAAAGTAATGTGAACTCGGTATTATTTCTCTTTGTAGTGTATATTTTTAGGAATTGTGAGATAATTATTTTCCGAAAGCTAAAGCATTCGTTACATCTACTCACACACTAAAGCGTATGCTACCCTGTTATATAGAAATAATTATACTATAAATTTACAAAAAAAAGCATTTCATAATATTTAAAAATATTTTGAAATGCTTTTTTATATATGCTATTGCATTTATTTTTTATTTAACGAGAAGTTGATTTTTCTTTAAATTTTTTAATCTGACGGCGCAATGCTTCTACTGTACTATCCGTAGCCGACTCAAAGGTTTCATTAGATTCTTTGGCAAATAGAGTTGTACCGGGTACATTTAGGCGAATCTCTACTACTTTTTCTTTCTTTGGGTCTCCTTTTTCAGTACGAATATATACTTCTCCATTGATGATTCCATCATAAAAAGTTTCTAATTTATTTACTTTTGTTTGGATAAAATCGCTTAGTGTTTCGCTTCTGTCATTATCGACATAATACATTTCTAACTTCATAAAAATTGAGGTTAAGGTTAAAAAAATGAAATAATATTTTTTTGTACAATTTTCCCTTTTATAATTTGATTAAGATTGTTTGTACTAATTTTTTAGATTAAATTCTTATTTGTTTCTAATTTCAATCTACATAAATCATAGAATAAAAACAAGCCTAAAGGCAGAAAGTTTAATAATTTTGGTTCTGTTTTTATATTTTTTTTCTCTTACTTTTGTTTTGCCATAGTGGGCAATGAAAATGAAAATATTGTTCCTTTTCCTTCTTCACTATCAATCCATATTTTTCCTCCATTTACTTCTACAAATTCTTTACAGAGTTTGAGTCCAATTCCTGTTCCTTTTTCTTTTTGAGTTCCTAGTGTTGTAAAATTTTGTTTACTAAATATTTTATTTTGATTTTCGATAGAAATTCCGATTCCTGTATCAGCTACCTTAACTATCAAAAAGCCATTTGCCGTTTCTTCTGCTTTTATTAAGATAGTATCTGTTGGTTTACAAAATTTTATTGCATTTGCTACCAAATTTCGTATTACCAAATCTATCATATTTTCATCGGCATATATCATTGTTTCTTTTTCTACTTGATTAATAAAAGATATATTTTTTATTTTTATTGCTTTACTAAACAAGTTTTCTTTATTGGCTATTAATCTATAAATATCAATTTTTTCTGGATTGGCATGTAATCCACTCATTTGGCTTTTAGCCCAATAAACCAAATTGTTGAGCAAATCAGAAGTATAATTTACATTTTTGATGATTTCGGGCAAGAAGTATTTTAATTCTTCTTCCGAGATTCCTCCTTTTTCGAATAAATCCAAAATCCCTTTTAGCTGTGCAAAAGGACTACGCAAATCGTGCGAAATAATAGAGAATAATTTGTCTTTGGTATCATTTAACTGTTGCAATTCATTTTCCTTGTTTTTCAAATCACTTATATCCATTACAAAAACGGTAATATATTGTAATTCTTTATTTTCATCAAAGACAGGAAAATACTTTCCATAAGAATAATTAATCTGTCCATTTGGCAATATTATAGGGTCTGTAAACTCTACCATATTTCCCTCTATGGCTTTTTTGATGTATTTATTATGTATTTCTGTCATATTTTTTGGCAATACTTTGCTATAATGTTTGCCTTCTATATGCGAAATAGGTAGAAAGAAATTATCCTCATACATTTTATTTGCAATGATATATTTTCCTTCGGTGTCTATCATCGCCACAAAAATAGGTAAGTTATCTATTATGCTTCTCAAAATCATTCGTTCTTGATTAGCAATTTGCAATTTTAGTTTATTTGTATTTGCTTCTTCTAATTCCTTTTGATTTTGAATAATTTGATTTCTCATCTGAATTTCTTTTTCAACTTTTATGAGCAAATTTTGAACTACTCGCTCATTTTCTTTTCTAAGAGAACGGATATGGTCGCTTAAAGCAAGCGAAAAAAACCAAATTTCTAATACTACCCCAAAGTAAATTGCATTTCGTGTATAAATAAAATAAGGAATAATTCCATTGACGGTAGCCAAATAAATCAAGACAGACATCAAAAAGCATGTCCAACCTAAGGCATAAAAAATTCCACCCTTTTTCTTTTTGAAAGTAATCCAATAAGAAATAAACAGATTAGCTAAAGCATTTATAATTAAGAAAAATTGATGAAAGAATTGCACCTTTTGTAAAGGTAAAAACAAATTAGAAATGCCTATGACAATTATTATTATCATCAGAATAAGCAGACAATAATATGATTTTTTGCTATTCTTTTTTAGGTCAAGATAAACAATGGAAATCAAAGCAATGACAATTTGAACAGGCGTAACCCAAAGAGTAATATGTTTTTGAAACCAAATATATACTTCTTCATTCTGCCAAATTTCTACCCAAAATGTATAATTATTAGAAAATGTAACAGACAAACAAACCCCAAATAGATAACCTATATACAATAAATATAATTTTTTTCGTGTGGCAAGAAACAAAAACCCATTATACAAAAACATTATAATTAATGCTCCTACAAACCCTGCTGTTATGAAATCACTTTTGTCTTTTTCATTTTCTAAGGATTGCAAACTTCCAATTAGTAAAGGCACTTCTATTGAACGTCCTGTTTTTACTCTTATATAAAATGTTTGAGTTTTTAGATTTGTTGCTTTTTGAAGAGGCAGCCAAAATGTATTGGAAGGATATATTTTTGGTTGTTTTGTTCGTAATGCACCTGTTTTGAATGGTTTGGGATAATTTCCTAGCGAATCAGGTGTATAAAAATCAATTTCCCACAGATAGGTTGTATTTATATTAAGCCAAATATCTGTATCGGATTTGTTTTGCACTTGAAACTTAAACCAAAATACACTTTGTGAAGATTTTTCTACAAAAATATCTTTATGATGCAGTATAAATTTATTTTCTTTACTTTTTTCTTGAATTTGTTGGAATGATAATTTACCTGTATTGTCTTCTAAAAAATAGGTTTGTTTGCCTATCCTCAATAAATCTGTTGCACTTTTTACAGCTATTACATTTCTTTGCCCAAAAGACGATGTAATAATAAAAGAAAAGCAAAATAAAAGGATAGTTTTTGACATAGAATTAAAGAAATTTCTAAATATATTTTTTGATTAATTTCATCAAAACAATATAATCCACAGGTTTGGTCATATAATCATTTGCACCTACTTCAAGACATTTTCTTCTATCTTCTTCTAATGTTTTTGCAGTTACGGCAATGATTGGCAAATCTTTCCATTTCTCTTCTTTTCTGATATTTTCGATAGTTTCGAAGCCGTTCATAATAGGCATCATAATATCCATTAATATCAAATCAACGGGTTCATTTTCCAATGCTTCCAATGCTTCTTTTCCATTAAATGCCTCTACAATATCCGCATCGTGATTTTCTAGGGCAGAAGTCATTACAAAAACATTTCGGATATCATCATCTACTATCAAGATACATTTTCCTTTCAAATCATTACTATTATCTTCATCGGCTTCATCTGCTAAGTAAGATTCTAGGCTTTTATTGACAACAGAATCTATATCAAGTGGTTTTTTCGAATTAAAGTGGTCATTGCTATTATCTCTTTCTGCAAAAGTAGTTTTGGTAATTTGATTTGGATTTTGTTCGTGTACCTGATGTAAAAACATTTTTGTTTTTTCCAAAAGCTGGGTATATGCTTGAGGGTGTTTGATGATTACACTTACCGAATAAGAACGCATTTCTTCTTTTTCGGAATCTGTCAAATCTTTACTTGTATAAATAATAACTGGAATATTGAGATTGTGTTCTTTTATGAACCTACACAGCCCTATTCCTGTTCCTTTTTCCAATTTTAGGTCAGCAATTACGATGTCATAATTTCCTATTTCTAATTCCTGTATTGCTGCCGTTTGTGTTGCTACTCCTTTACAAACAACGCCTTCTTTATCAAATAATTCTAATAAATAGCCTTGTTGAAATTCATCATCCTCTACAATAAGCATTTGTTTGGTTGCTTTGTGCGAAATTCCTGTTAGGCGCAATACTTCATCTCTGACTGCCTTTGATTGAATGGGTTTTTGGAGGTAACCAATCGCTCCTTTTTCAAGAAGTTCGATATTTTTATCTCTTGCCGAAACAATCGTAATAGGAATATGACGGTATTTTGGTTTGTTTTTGATTTGTTCTAAAAGCTCTGCTCCTGTAATATCTGGCAACCCCAAATCTAAGAGTACTCCCAAAGGATTGAAGTATTCGACATCTTCCCAAAACTCTTTTCCAGAAACAGCAATGACACTTTTAAAGCCTAACCCACGACTAATTTCGACCAAACTATTAGCATAATCTATATTATCTTCTACTATAAGAATAATATCATCGTTTTGTTGCACTTTTTCTCTATCGTCTTCGATGGCTAATTGTGCTACTCGTTTGTATTTTGATTTTGTAATTTTTTCTTTTGCTTGTTCTAGGTTTTTGATATTTGTAGCTGCTCGTGGTTTTCGTTTTTTATCATATACTACATCTAATTTACGTTTTTTGGCATCTTCTTCTTCAATATGGTTTTCTATTGGAAGGAGCATATAAAATTCACTTCCTTTTCCATGTTCGCTGCTCAAATGCACTTCTCCACCTAGCATTCCTGTCAGTTCACGAGCAATAGAAAGCCCTAAACCTGTTCCACCAAATTCTCTTGAAACCGACCCATCTACTTGTTGAAATGCTTCAAAGATTACTTTTTGTTTGTTTTGAGGAATACCAATTCCTGAATCAATAACAGAGATTTTGACTGGTAATTTTGCGTGATTACTTTTCGAAATTCGTAATGTTACATTTCCTTTTTTAGTAAATTTGAAGGCATTTGATAAGAAATTTTTGAGTACTTGCCCTATTTTATCTCTATCATTGAAAAGTTCGATACCTAATTGGTCATCAACAATAAAATCTAACTTCTTTTGTCTTGCAATCTCTTCAAATAATGGTTTGATATGTGATAGCAGGTCGCCTGTATGAAAATCATAAATATTGACACTCATTTTTCCTGCTTCAATCTTAGAAATATCAAGAATATCATTAATCAAATTTAATAAATCATTTCCTGATTGATAAACAATACTACACTTTTGAACTTCCTTTTCCGATAAATTTTTAGACGAATTGCGACGCAACATATCAGAAAGTAAAATAATAGAATTGAGAGGTGTTCGAAGCTCATGGGACATATTTGCCAAAAATTCTGACTTATATTTACTTGCCTTTCCTAGTTCTTCTGCTTTTTCTTCTAAATCCGTTTGAATGACTGTAAGTTGCTCATTATGAATCTGTAATTCTGTGCGTTGATTTTCTAACTGTTCTTGTTGTTGTTGAAGTTCTTCATTTGTTTGTTGCAACTCTTCAGATTGTTGTTGCATTTCTTCATTTTGCTGTTGCAGCTCTTCAGACTGTTGCTGCACATGCATTTGTTCTTCTTTTAGGCGTTCGTTTGCTTTTTCTATTTCTTTATTTTTTTGTTGTGCTTCTTGTTTTGCAGACTGTGCTACTTCGAAAAGTTTTCTAATTTTTTCACTTTGTAATGCCGAGTATAAATGTGAAGAAATAAGCTCTGCCGAATTGCTGATAAGTTGTTTTTTGAGGTCTGTAAATACTTCAAAACTAGCCAATTCAATTACACCACAAAGTTCATTTTCGTATAATAATGGAAAAGTATATGTTGTTAGAGGAGTTTGCTTGGTCAATCCAGTATTTATGTATTGTGTATCATTTGGAATATTTTTGAGTAAAATTGGTTTTTTCTCATAGGCAACTTGTCCTACTATACCTTCTCCCAAATAGTACTGACTAGCAAGCCTTTCTCTATCAGTAAAAGCATAAGAGCTATAAAGTTTCAATTTTCTATCCTCTTCATCATAAATGTAGAGTACACCACAACCAACCTCCAAAAACTCACCCAAAAAGCTAATACTTTTTTGTCCGACTTCTTTTGATGTAAAATGCCCAGAAAGTAGTGTATTTAATTTGCTTGTCCCTTTTTTCAAATAATCTTGATGATGTAACGAATAGGTCATTTCATTGATTGCAATACTCAAATTATCTTTTTTTCCTCGTACATTAAGCTGAACATCATAATCTCCTTGTGAAATTGAATTTGCTCTATTGACAATTTGTTCTAGGCTTTTTATAATTTCATTAAAACTTTGCCCTAATTTTCCTATTTCATCATTTCTTCCTCTAAGTTTGAACTCTACATTTTCCAAGTTTCCTAATGCCACTTGAGCAGCTTTTTCTTCCATAATTTCGATAGGACGACTTACCTGCCCTCTTATCCAAAAAGGAATAATTATGGTAATCAATAATACAATAGTCACTACAATTCCTAAGGTGGTATAAGTTTCTTGCACTACTTGACTATTATCTTTTTGCACTTGAATAGCAATTTTTTCTTTTGCTTCGATTAAATCATCTAATATTTTTTTCAAATTCTTGGATTGCTTTTCCAAATCTCCATAAATCATTGTTCTGGCACGCTGTAAATCTCCTTCATCAATAGCATATACTAAAGTTGTACGTCGTAAATCCTTAAATTCAGTCAATGATTCTGTAAAATTACTATAAAGTTCTTTCTCTTTTTGAGAAGTCATTTTACTTTCTAATTTTTCTGTCCAATCTTTTATTTTTTCTTCATTTTCCTCAATATCAGTACGGTAGTCTTCTCTCTGAATAAGAGAATCAGACAAAATCACATCACGAGTTCTGACAAGTGTCATGGGATAGGCCTCGGCAATATGAGTAAGCAAACGCAACCCCTCAAAATGGATTTCTGAAACTTCTTGCGAACGCTCACGCAAATCAGTAACAAACCG
Organism: uncultured Cytophagales bacterium; assembly: GCA_937136415.1. GTDB lineage: Bacteria > Bacteroidota > Bacteroidia > Cytophagales > Bernardetiaceae > Bernardetia. The sequence continues at coordinate 69,572 of CAKZOK010000139.1, forward strand.
TAAGGTAAAAAAAGACATCACTCCTACCATAACAGTAATGATTAGAAAACTAAATGTTATTTTGAGAGATAATTTTAAACTATTAAACCAATTCATAAAGTATATTAGACAAATAAAGTAAATTAAAAACAGGGTATAAATACGTAATTATATGGAAAAAAGATAGGCTTTATCTAAAAATGAGTTTTTAGAATACTATTGATAATTACAAAGTTTGATTCAAAAATCTTGCTTGTTTAGCTAAAATAAATCTTTTTTTTGATGAATACCAACTCAAAGGCTATTTATTTTCAAAACTTCTTTTCTTTTCCCAAAAAATTACGAATTATAAGGCTTCAAACAAAGCAAAACAAAGAAGCTATTAGATACAGAATTTGAAAAAAATAAACAGATTCTCTTTCAAACAAGCAATTTATTTATTATTTTATCTTACTTTTGTTTGAGAAGAAATGAATTTAAGATGCTCATCAAAATTTTTATTCGTTTATTATTGATAATTTGCCATTACTAATTTAAGTACAATTTGTTTTTTTGTTTCAATATTGGATTTTTGGAAGTAAAATGGGTAGATATTTTTGATATTCTACTGGTTGGTCTTTTGATTTATAATTTTTACAAATTATTCAAAGGAACAATGGCACTTCGTGTCTTTATTGGTTTTTTGTCACTTTACTTTCTGTATCTTATTGTACAAGCAACTAAAATGGAACTTTTATCTTCTATTTTAGGACAATTTATGGGAGTTGGTGTAATAGCTGCTGTGGTATTATTTCAAGATGAACTACGTCGTTTTTTGTTGTTAATTGGTAAAGCTCCTGCTTTTAATTCTAATTTTTGGAATGGTCTTCTTGGAAAAGATTCAGTCAATGTAATTTGGAATATTGATGCCATTGTAGATTCAACAAAAGAAATGGCTCGTACAAGCACAGGCGCACTCGTAGTAATTTCTCGCTTCGATGATATGGAAAAATATGCTCAAACAGGAGATATTATTGATGCCAAAATATCAAAACGAATTATTAGCTCAATATTTTTTAAAAATAGTCCTCTACATGATGGGGCTGCTATTTTTTATAAAGGTCGTATAATGGCTGCTCGTTGTAGGCTTCCTCTTTCTACAAACGAACAAATACCTGCTTCTTTAGGAATGCGCCACCGTGCTGCAATCGGAATGAGTGAAGGAACAAGTACACTTATTTTGATAGTTTCGGAAGAAACAGGACAAATATCTATTGTCAAAAATGGAGATATTACTAAAAATCTTTCTCCCCAACAAACTCGCCAGATGCTCAACGAATATTTGTCAGCCAAAGAAAAAGAAATTGACGATGTACCTTTGCCAAATTAAACCAATTTCTATTGGTATCAATTTATTTAAAAATTAATTAAGGATTAAAGTTTCTATCCAACCTTTGTATCTTTGTAGTTCTCTTTAAAGCCTTTTATTTTAAAAAGACTTAATTAAATTTGTTCATTTATTCCTTTTTATTCTTGTGAAATCTAACAATTCATCAAATTACGATTTATTTATAAAGGCAGGTCAGACAGAAAGTAATTATTGGAAAGACCTTTGGCGTTATAGAGAACTTTTTTATATTTTAACTTGGAGAGATTTGAAGGTTCGTTACAAACAAACTGTTTTGGGAATTGCTTGGAGTGTTATTCGCCCTCTTCTTACTATGATAATTTTCACTATTGTTTTTAGTGGTGTGGCTGGACTTCCCTCTGAAGGAAATGCACCTTATGCAGTAATGGTTTATGTGGGACTTTTGCCTTGGCAATTTTTTGCAAATGCACTTTCTGAAAGTAGTAATAGTTTGGTTTCTAGTGCTAATCTTATTTCTAAAGTTTACTTTCCTCGTCTAATTATTCCAACTGCCTCCATTATTACAGCTTGTGTTGATTTCTTTATTTCTTTTATTCTTCTGCTTTTTTTGATGTTAATTTATCAATATGTACCAAGTTGGAAAATCATTTTTTTGCCTTTTTTCTTAATTATTGCATTTTTGGCAGCCTTTGGAGTTGGGCTTTTACTTACAGCTATGAATGTAAAATATAGAGATTTCCGATATATCATTCCTTTCATTATTCAATTTGGAGTCTATATTTCTCCTATTGGTTTTAGTAGTAATATAGTATATGAAAAATTAGGAAAAAAAATGATAGACATGAATATGCCATGGCTAACAGAATATTTAACAACACTCTATGCCCTTAATCCAATGGTAGGAGTTATTGACGGTTTTCGCTGGTCTATTATTGGCAATGCCCAAATGAATTGGGTGATGTTTGGAATTTCTATTGCTATGTGTTTACTTATTTTGGTTTATGCAATTTATTATTTTCGCAAAACAGAAAAAACATTTGCTGATATAATATAAAATTCAGAATCCATTTCAATTCAAATAAAAAATAAAATGAGTCAAAGTCAAAGTATTATTCGTGTTGAAAATTTAGGAAAAAAATATGACATAGGAAATAAACAACAAGAACGTTATCAATCTTTACGTGATGTAATTACTAACAAAGTAAAATCTGCTTTTTCCAAACCCCAAAAAAACACTACCTCAAAAGAGTTTTGGGCATTAAAAGATATAAATTTTGATATACAACAAGGAGATAGAGTAGGGATTATTGGACGTAATGGTGCTGGAAAATCAACTCTTTTAAAAGTATTGAGCCGTATCACAGAACCCACAACGGGCAGTATTGCAATAAAAGGACGGATAGCAAGTCTTTTGGAAGTTGGCACTGGTTTTCACCCTGAATTGTCTGGAAGAGAAAATATTTTTTTAAATGGTGCTATTTTAGGAATGGGAAGAAAAGAAATAAAATCTAAATTTGATGAGATTGTAGATTTTTCTGAAGTAGAAAAATTTTTGGATACTCCTGTAAAACGATACTCTTCAGGTATGTATGTTAGGCTGGCTTTTGCCGTAGCTGCTCATTTAGAACCCGAAATTTTGATTGTAGATGAAGTCTTAGCAGTGGGAGATAGTAAGTTTCAAAAAAAATGTTTGGGTAAAATGGGAGAGGTTTCTAGTCAAGGCAGAACTATTTTATTTGTTAGTCATAATACTACTTTTGTAAGAAATCTTTGTAACAAAGGAATTTGGTTGGATAGAGGGCAAATTAAACAAACAGGCTCAACAACAGAAGTAATCAATAGTTATTTGTCTTCTATGCATGACCAGACTTTCGATGAAAATAGTGAGCTGCATAATACTTTAAACAGAAGAGGAAATGGAGATGTTCGTTTTAGTAAAATCTTGATTACAGACAAAAATGATATAGAATCATCTGATTTTTTGAGTGGGCAGGATATTAAATTTAACTTTGAAGCAAAAATAAATAAAAACTTGTCTTCACTCTCTGTGTGTATGATGTTCAAATCTCCGACAGGTGAAATTGTTACAAGCACTCCCTTAAAAGATATTTCTATTTTTCTTGAAACGAACAAAAAAGATTATTTTATTTCATTTTCAATTTTGTTAGAGAAAAATCCTTTTCGTGCAGGTGAGTATGAAATGTATTTTTGGTTAGGTGAATCAAATGAAAAATTCTTTGATTTAGTAGATTCTGTTCTGCCTCCTCTTCAAATAACAACTGATAAAGAAGAAAAAGAATTAGGTTATAATCCTGCTGCGCCTTATGGCTTTTTTGATATAAATACACACATTCTTTCATCAAAATAATTAAAAAAAATGAATTACACTCTTTCTCATCTTGACCAGTTGGAAGCTGAAGCCATTTATATTATGCGTGAAACAGTTGCTCAATTTGAAAATATAGCTTTGCTTTTTTCGGGAGGAAAAGATTCTATTGCCCTACTTCATTTGGCTCGCAAGGCATTTTATCCTGCTCAAATCCCTTTTCCATTATTACATATTGATACAGGACATAATTTTGAAGAGGCAATTAATTTTAGAGATTATTTAATAAAAAAAACAAACAGCGAGCTAATTGTTCGTTATGTTCAAGATTCAATTAATGAAGGAAAAGCACAAGAAGAAACAGGTTATAATGCAAGTAGAAACAAACTACAAAGCATTACTTTATTAGATGCCATTGAAGAATTAAAACTTGATGCCTGTTTTGGAGGTGGACGAAGAGATGAAGAAAAGGCACGAGCAAAAGAGCGTTTTTTTTCTCATAGAGATAGTTTTGGAGAATGGAGTCCAAAAAACCAGCGTCCAGAATTATGGAATTTATTTAATGGAAAAAAACAATACGATGAAAATTTTAGAGTATTTCCTCTCTCAAATTGGACAGAATTGGATGTTTGGCAGTACATAGAACAAGAAAAATTAGAACTCCCTTCGCTTTATTTTGCACATCAAAGAGAATGTTTTGTTAGAGATGGTGTAATTATGGGATATACTGATTTTATGACACTCAAACCCGAAGAAGAAAAAAAAATAATGCAAGTACGTTTCAGAACATTAGGCGATGCAACCTGCACAGGAGCAATAGAATCGCCAGCCTCTACTGTTTCTGAAATTATAAATGAAGTTGCAGTTATGCGCCTTACCGAACGAGCAGGAAGAGCCGACGACTTGCGCTCCGAAGCAGCTATGGAAGACCGTAAAAAAGAGGGGTATTTTTAAATAACGAATTTGTTTATATTAAAATTAGTTTTATTTGAAATCGTTTTTTTTGATTTGAACCAAAATGACTATCTTCTAAAAGATTTATTGGTCTATGGTGATATTATTTTACCTATTAATTTATACTTATTAACATCTTACCTTACTATGTCTTTAGCTATTCTTTTACACGCCGTTGGCACAATTCCTCTTTTTGCTTCTCGTGCTTTTCTGCCTGCTTTTCTGACTTCTTTGCTTTTTAGGTTTCCTTCTGCCTTTCCTTTTGCTGATGTAGATGCGCCTTCAGCAGAGCTTTTTATTACTCAAACGCCTGTAATGATTGTTCTTGGGCTGTTGGCTATTTTAGAAATTTTGGCTGATAAAAATACAGATATAAAACTTCTTTGGATACAAGCAGAGCCATTTTTAAAGCCAATTATTTATTCTGTAATGCTTTTGGGAGTAGTTGATAATGACTCGGAGGCAATTATGCAAGGAATTTATCAAGCTGGAATGGGAGATTATGTAATGATTTTCTTTACGGCTGGTGCTGTTTATGGGCTAACAGCTCTAAGAACATCAATACAAGAATGGTTGTTAGAAATTGATGGTGATGGCGATTTATTTCTTAATTTTATCTTTTCTAGTATTGAAGATACATTTGTATTTTTTGGCTTTTTTTTACTTTTGGCTACTGGAATTGGAGCTATTATTTTCTTTGGAATTATTGTAGGAATACTTTATTTATGGCAACAAAGAATCAAAGCAAATGAAGAAAAACAAAAGATTAATTGTATTTCGTGTCAGCATAAAAACCCTCCTTTTGCCTTAGAATGTAGCAAATGTCATACTCCTCAAAATACAATTCATAAAATTGGCTTTCTAGGACAGAGAAAAGAAGCACAAATAAATGATACTGCAAAAGATAGAAAAAAGCAAATGTTGAACCTTTTGACACAAGAAAGATGTGGATATTGTGCCGAAAAAACAAATAAAAAAGTATGTCCAACATGTAGAAAAGAACATATTTTGAATAGTTCGGAAAACCGAAAAGCATATGTTATGTTTGTTCAGAAACGTTATGCTCTTTGGCTTCCTTTGAGTGTCGGATTGGGTTGTATTCCAATTTTAGGGATTGCCATTGCTGTTTTGGGGGCTAATTTATATGTTTTTGCTCCTCTTAAAAGACAAATTCCGACAGCAAAGGCAATAGGTGTTCAGATTCTGACCAAATTATTTATTTTTCTTATCATCTTTTTTGGTTCGTTGGCAGGATTTATTTTAGCTCCTTTATATTGTTCCATTCGTTTTTTTATGTGGCGAACAGCTTTTGTGAAACACTGGAAGTAAAATTTTCTTTCAATTTGTAAACGCTATACTACTGTACCCTACTTTTTTTGATTTGAAATTTAAGTTGCAGCGCAATGTAATATTGATACATTTTGCATAAATAATACAGTTTATATTACATTGCTCTGCAACTAAAAGCCACGTAAAAAAATAGTAGGGTACAGTACAAACACACAAAATACTTCATGCAAAAACAACTATAATAACCTTTAATATCAATTAATAATGGTTGTATAAACTTCTTTATTTCCTGCATTGTCTATAAGAGTCAATACAAATTTCCCTTTTAGAGTTTTCATTTGGTCAGACATTTCAGATGAAAGGGTTGCTCTTTTTTTATCATAATTCATCAAGAGCCATTTTCCGTCAATGGTTGCACGAAAAGATTTAATTCCTGAACGCTCATCAGAAATTTTACAAATTATACTTTTAGATGTTTTGTGAGTAGCTCTAATTTTGGGTTTTTCATTGTCTTCTACCAAAACAACAGCTCTAGCTGCAGTACCTACTTCCACACATTTTAACTTTTGCATGGTGGTAAGAATCAATGCAGTAGTTTTACCACTATCTTTAGGAGCTGTACAAAATAAATTTGC
>CAKZOK010000140.1 GCA_937136415.1 uncultured Cytophagales bacterium
GATGAAAGAGGTAGGGTTTTTTTTAATGATACGGCGATCTCCGAGATTTACACTTTTTACTTACTCGATGCTATTCAGATCTAGGTATTCAAGAAGTCGCAATCCTTGTTTTAATGGAATATGGTTTTTAATAGGTAAATCATTAGCATTAGCAGACTGATTAAATAATGTCGCAATCCTTGTTTTAATGGAATATGGTTTTTAATCTGATAAAGCCTACAAAGGATTAAAAATCCTAGGGTCGCAATCCTTGTTTTAATGGAATATGGTTTTTAATTCTAGAAGAATACACATTGGAAACATACAGTTTTGGTCGCAATCCTTGTTTTAATGGAATATGGTTTTTAATAAACATTAATAAAAAAAACAAATGAAACAATTTAGTCGCAATCCTTGTTTTAATGGAATATGGTTTTTAATCAATATCAAGGCGTTGTGTGACGCTTTGGCAGCTAGAGTCGCAATCCTTGTTTTAATGGAATATGGTTTTTAATTATTATGTCAAATTTCACTAAAGTTATCTTTATCGTCGCAATCCTTGTTTTAATGGAATATGGTTTTTAATTAAAGGAAGAGCTGCCTTGATGGCTCTCATTCCTTTAGTCGCAATCCTTGTTTTAATGGAATATGGTTTTTAATAAAAAATTGAGCGAGTTCGTGAAGACTATGCCGAGAGTCGCAATCCTTGTTTTAATGGAATATGGTTTTTAATACCTGGATGGGGATAGAGATTAATAGACTACCTGGATGTCGCAATCCTTGTTTTAATGGAATATGGTTTTTAATAACTATTGGTATCTCTGCATTTGTGTATTATGATAGTCGCAATCCTTGTTTTAATGGAATATGGTTTTTAATACGAACTTTTTATTTTAGCAGAAAAAAACAAAACGGTCGCAATCCTTGTTTTAATGGAATATGGTTTTTAATTTACTTAAAAGTTCTCCATCTTCATTTTTACCATCTAGTCGCAATCCTTGTTTTAATGGAATATGGTTTTTAATAAAAAAACTAAAGACGAATTTGGTAGAATCAAAATTCGGTCGCAATCCTTGTTTTAATGGAATATGGTTTTTAATATATTATGAACTATTCAGATGTAAAAGCCGCTCAAGGTCGCAATCCTTGTTTTAATGGAATATGGTTTTTAATTCATTCATTATTTAATTTTATAATTATATGAAAGTCGCAATCCTTGTTTTAATGGAATATGGTTTTTAATCTAAAGAAAGTGGTGGTGGCAACATCATCACTTTTGTCGCAATCCTTGTTTTAATGGAATATGGTTTTTAATATATGCTTCATTATGTATATTTATTAAGAGTTAAAGTCGCAATCCTTGTTTTAATGGAATATGGTTTTTAATTCCTCTACTTATAATGGGAATGGAAGTTATACTTCGTCGCAATCCTTGTTTTAATGGAATATGGTTTTTAATAGATAAACTGCCATTTTGGCAAAATTCAATAAAAATGAATTAAAAAAGCCCTAAAAACTTCTTAAAGACACTTTTTTATTTTCTATCTATCACAAATATACATTCTAAAACTCAATTTTCAAAATTTTAGAGGCGTTTTTTTTTGCTCAAAATTTCTAAAAACGGGTTTTTAGAAATTTTTCTGCCATTTTTACATTTTTTGTAATAATTATACAAAATTAATGAATATTATTCTTTAATATAAGTTGTTGGCAATCAGTGTTTTGTGTGGTAAGGCAATTCGTTTTTAAATTTTTTCTGCTTTTGTGAGTATCCATTTTTTTATTTTTATATGCTAATCACTCAAAAATAAAAAAGAGAATGTTATATTGAAAAAAAATATCAATCATTTCAAATTAAACTATATCTTGAACCAACTTATCAATAGCCGTAGCCCTTATTTACTCCAACATGCACAAAATCCTGTTCATTGGCAGGCTTGGAATAATGCAACTTTGGAAAAAGCCAAACAAGAAAATAAACCTATTTTGGTAAGTATTGGCTATTCGGCTTGCCACTGGTGTCATGTGATGGAACACGAAAGTTTTGAAAACAAAATTGTTGCAGAGGCAATGAATCAATATTTTATTTGTGTCAAAGTAGATAGAGAAGAACGTCCCGATGTAGATGCAATTTATATGGAAGCAGTGCAAATGATGGGGGTTTCTGGAGGCTGGCCACTCAATGTTTTTCTGACCTCCGAAGCCAAACCGTTTTGGGGAGGAACTTATTTTCCTGCAAAAGAATGGATTGATATTGTCCAACAAATTGGAAAAGCCTATCAAAATCCTACCAAAAAACAAGAAATAGAAGAATCGGCAAATAAAGTAACCAAGGTGCTGTCTATATCCACATTAGAAAGATACAATTTGAAAGATGTTGCTGATTTTGATAAAACTATTTTGGAAAAAGCCTTTCAAAGTCTGGAAAAACGTTTTGATAAAGAAGAAGGGGGGATTGGAGAAGCTCCAAAATTTCCTATGCCATCTTATTATTTATTCTTATTGCGCTATCAAAATTATCTAAAAAAAGAAGAAAAAAATATAACAAATCCTATAAAAGAAAAAATAACCAATCAAATTTATCTTACACTCAACAAAATGGCGCAAGGTGGAATCTATGACCAAATTGGTGGAGGTTTTGCACGCTACTCGGTGGATAAAGAATGGTTTGCACCTCATTTTGAAAAAATGCTTTATGACAATGCCCAACTACTTTCTTTGTACGCAGAAGCCTATACAACTACAAAAAACAATACTCAAAAACAGGAATACAAGCAAATTATCAAACAAACAACTCACTTTTTATTAACAGAATTAAGAGATAAAAGTAATGGGTTTTATTCGGCATTAGATGCTGATAGCGAAGGAAAAGAAGGCAAATTTTATACGTGGACGATTGAAGAAATAGAAGAGATTTTTACACATCATATTTTCCAAACTTCTACCAATCAAGAAGAAGATTTGCAGCTTTTTAAAAAATATTATTCTATTACAGCCATCGGAAACTGGCAAAGTCCACACGCTACACAAGGCGCAAATATTTTGTATAGAAAAAATACAGATGAAGAATTTATAAAAGAAAATAACTTATGTAATGAAAATAATTTGAAAGACAAAGTAAAAGAATGGCAAAATTATTTTTTAGAAATAAGAAATAAAAGGATTCGCCCTAGTCTTGATGATAAAATACTTACTTCGTGGAATGCTCTATTGATAAAAGGGTTTAGTAATGTATATTCTGCTTTGGGGCATCAAAAAGATAGCATTATTTATTTAGATTTGGCTCTACAAACTGCCGAATTTATAGAAAATAATCTTTTTGACAAACAAGATAAACTAAAGTTGTATCATACTTTTAAAGATGGAACAACAGAAATTGATGCTTTTTTGGAAGATTATTCACTTCTAATTGAGGCTTATATTACTTTGTATCAAATTTGTTTTGATGAAAAATGGCTTTTACGTGCTGATGAATTGACACAGCATGTTTTTGCAAATTTTTATGATAAAGAAGAAAGATTATTTTATTTTAGTAATCAATTTGGTAAGGAAAAATTGGTGGCTCAGAAGAAAGAAATTTTTGATAATGTAATTTCGGCTTCTAATTCTGTAATGGCAACCAATCTTTATTTTTTAGGAATTTTAGTAGAGAATAATTTATACAAACAAACCAGTAAAGAAATGTTGGGAAAGGTGGCTTCTTTGATTGCTGCCGAGCCAAGACATGTTTCGAATTGGGCATCTCTTTTTACTTATTTTCTTACTCCCACTCCAGAAATAGTCATTGTTGGTAAAAATTATAAAGAAATAGCGCAAAAAATATCTAGTGTTTATATTCCAAATAAAGTGATTGTGGCTGCCAAAAATGAAGAAGAAGGACAAAAATCGGTTGTTCCTCTTTTAGCAATGCGACCAGTGATGAATAACCAAACGACAATTTATGTTTGCAAAAATAAAACGTGTCAGTTGCCTGTAAATAGTGTAGATGAGGCATTAAAACAGATTTAAAACAAAAATTAGCAATTTTGGTCATCTTTTCTTTTAAAGGAAAGAATTATATTTGAATAAATAAATTTAGATAAAGAAGCTGTTTAAACTTTTTTTTAACCTAAAAAGACTGAAGTGCGTTTGTTCTTTCTTCAAAAATATTTTCATTTAGTTTTGAGGAAATGAACACACAGTTTTAAAACTTTAAACAACTTCAAATCAATGACAATTAGCTTTTTGTATAATCGTTAGTTATTGATTTATTAAATTATTCATTTACTTATTAAACCTTTATAATAATGGAAAATTCTGCTTTATACTATTCTGGCTTTATAGGATTTATTATTTTTCCTCTTTTTTGTGTACTTCTAATTTTGAGAGGCTTACAACTTACCTTAAAAAAGACAGATTTTACGATAAAAAAACAAAACAAAATTTTGCTTCAAACCTCTTTCATTTTTTTGTTTTGGATTTCATTGACAGGCATTTTGTCTGCATCGGGTCTTTTAGATATGAGCAAAGAAAAACTCATTCTTCCTCCCCCTGCGCTTATTTTGGTAAATATTCCGTGGGTTGTTTTGCTTTTATTGGTCAATTTTAATACAACAATAAAAACTATCATTAAGGTAATTCCTTCTCATTGGTTGGTATATTTTCAGAGTTTTAGAATTATCGTAGAAATTTTGATTTGGGTTGTTTTTCTTCAAAATTTATTACCTATTCAGATGACTTTTGAGGGATATAATTTTGATATTTTGGTTGGAATATTTGCCTTACCTGTTGGTTTTTTTGTGGCAAAACAAACATCAATTTCGACAAAAAAGAAATTATTGATAGGCTGGAATATTTTTGGTTTGGTTCTTTTGGCTACCATTATCATTATTTCTATACTTTCTATGCCTTTGCCAATTCGTCAGTTTATGAATGAGCCAAGTGCAGTGATTGTATCTACTTTTCCTTACATGTGGCTGCCTGCTATTTTGGTTGTGATTGCATATAGTTTGCATATTTTATCGTTAAAACAGGCTCTTTTGATGAAAGAAAAATAAACATTATCATGGCTGTTTTTTCGAAAGAAGAATTGTTTGAAGTGATGTTGTTGCTGTTTTAATAAAAATTACTATACTACTAGACAAAACCGTCGTTGAGGCTTTGTCGGCAACAAGGATTTAGTATTTGAACTTTCACAACGACGCTGAGAAGCTCGTTGATGGTTACAAAATAAAAATGTCTAGTAGTATAAAAAATTACACCAACAACATCATGTGATTTTTATTTATTTTTGGTAAATAATTCGGAAGGAATTTGCTCATCTTGTCTTTCGTTGTACCAAGAAATAGATTGAATAAGCCAGTTTCCTTTTGCACAAATGAGCTGAATGCTATTTATTCCTTGTGTAGTTGGTTGTCCATCTAGTTCTATTTTATTGGCAAAAATACTAAAACGTTGCGCTATTTTTCCAAAAATTTGTGTGCGATGTGAAATCTCTTGTGTAAAAAGTTGAGGAATGCTATGCTCTTTTATTTGTCCTTCCAAAACCTTTGCAAAGGTACGAACATCTAAAAACATAGGCGCATCAAGATTAGCATTTATAAATTGTGCGCTACTGGTAAAACAATTATGAAAATTAGACCAGTTAGGCTCTGTTCCTTCTGAAAAGGACATGCTTTTATATAATAGCTCTATTCTTTTTTGAATGGCTTCTTTTTTGTCTAATAATGAACAATCAGGGCTTGTTTTTTTTTCAGATTCTTGCATAGATGAGTTTATTTTCTAGTTCAAAAAGGATAGTTTTAAAATGTATGAGAGAAAATTATAGTATTGTATCATTCAAGTCTATTTTTATATTTGTTGGTTGGTCTATCGGAGCTTTGGATTTGCTCAAAAATACTTCCTCTATGTCGCAAGTAGATTCATTTCCTATTTTATCAAAATTTTCTTTAAGCCAACGGTCAGCAGCAGATTTTCCATATTTTTTGAGTTTTAGGAGAAAATTAATATCTGCATTGAGTTTTGTTTTTGAGCTAAGTTTTGCCATTAAGCGTTCTGGAGCGATATTATGAATAAATAAATCTCTAAATTTTCCATCAATATTTATTCCTCTATCTAGCATTTTTCGAACAAGATTTACTTGACGAATTTCGTGTATCAAACTAGAATTAAAGGCAATTTCATTGATTCTATCTCTAATTTCATCTACTGTTTTGGGAATATTCGGAATACGAATTGGATTTATCTGAACAATCATAATATCCGAAGTCCGAGTATTATCAATCAATGGATAAAGAGGAGGATTTCCCATATAACCACCGTCCCAATAGGCTTCATTATCAATCTCAACAGCTTGAAAAATAAATGGCAAACAAGCAGAAGCCAAGACAGCATCTAAAGAAACATCTTCATTATCAAAAACTTTGGCTTGACTAGTTCTGACATTGGTAGCGCAAATAAAAAGTTTGTTATAACGAGTAACCTTTAACTTTTCAAAATCTACCATATCAGCCAAAATATAACGCAAGGGGTTGATATTGAGAGGGTTAAATTGGTAGGGAGAATACATCATCGTAAAATATTCCATCATATTGTACATGGGAGATAATTTTAGCGTTCCATTTCCCCACAATTTGTCAAAAGCACTGGGTTGCATCATACCAAAACTTTGAAGGTGTGCTATTCTTCTCCAAAAATCGTTTAGATGAGCAATCGCTCCTTGCCTCCCTCCTTTTTGCAGCCCTGCTGCCGTAATGACTGCATTCATTGCTCCTGCTGAAGTGCCACAAATTCCATCAATTATTATTCTTCGGTCTTCCAAAAGACGCTCCAAAATCCCCCATGTATAAGCTCCATGAGAGCCTCCTCCTTGTAGTGCTAAATCTATTTTTTTGCGTTGCATAAACTGTTGTATTCTGGTAATTTGTATTTAGAAAATACGAGTTACTTTATTTTTTTATAAAAAAGAAAATTCTGCCAAAAGTACGTTTTATAAAATTCCAAAAGAAACTAAATTGTCCGAAAATTGTACCATAAAAAAGCAATATAATTTGATAAATGGGTAAGATAAGAATAATCCAAAGTAAAAATTTCCAATACCAAGCTGTTGATTTATCAAAACCAATAAAAACAAAAAACCAACGTTTGCCATACATTACTGTAAAACCTGTTAGAGCAAAAACAATTAGAATAACAAATACTTGCCATACCGATTTTACTTGCCAACGAGTTTTGAGTGTGTCTATCCAATTTGATTTTTTAGATTTTTCTTTCATAAGGTAAATTTACGCATAAATTGATTAATGAAGCGAAATATTTTTTACCTATTGGTAATCAAAAAATGGTTAAAAATAATATATCAGAATTTCAGTTTATTTAATTTTAATTTTTTAGCAACTTCTTCCAAATCTTTTACAACAGGTTCTAAAATAGGAATCCCATTTTGAAGACGATACGCCACATTTTCTAATTCTGGTTCACCTGGAATAATTACTTTTTGAGATTCATCAATCGGAGTAGCATTTTTGAAACGACGAATCCAGTTGTCCATATGAGATTTGAACTCTTCTTTTGGACGAAATCCATCAACTCTCATTGCGCCCAAAAAATGCCCTAAACCTTGCCCCACAGGGTCAGACGGAACAGGTAAAAAGCTAACAAAAGGAGGAGCCCAAGGACCATAACCAGCCCCAGAAAGCACAGCCGAAAGAATATCAACTGCCGAACCCAAACAATATCCTTTATGGTTGCTTCGCAATGGGTCAGAACCCAAAGGCAAAAGCGCACCACCATCTTTCAAAGCTGCTGCATTATTGGTTGTATTTCCATTTTTGTCTTGTACCCAACCTTGAGGAGCAGTTTCATTTTTTCGTTGCAAGATTTCTAATTTTCCGTTAGCAACTGTTGTGGTAGCAAAATCGGCTACAAAATCATTTTCTTCTCCTGCAGGAATTGCTATTGCAATCGGATTTGTGCCTAGCATTCTTTCTTTTGAGTGAGTAGGCGCAACAAGTGGACTTGCATTTGTCATTGCCCAGCCAATCATATCTTTTTCTGCTGCAAGCATAGAGTGATAACCTGCAATTCCGAAGTGATTTGAATTTTTGACAGAAATCCAACCTGAGCCTACATTTTCAGCTTTTTCAATGGCTACTTGCATTGCCTTTGGAGCAACAACCAAACCCAAACCTGCATCTGCATCAATGGTAGCTGTGCTAGGAGTTTGATAGGTAATTTTCCAGTTTGGAGTTGGATTAATGCGCCCAGCTTCCCACAGACGCACATAGCCTGTCAAACGAGCAACACCATGAGAATCTATTCCACGCAAATCAGCAGCTAATAAAACATCGGCAGCTAGTAAGGCATCATCTTTTGGGCAACCCATTTGTATAAAAACATCAATGACAAATTCTTTTAATTTTGTATCGTTTATAATGAACATAAATCAGATTTATTTGGTTTTTCTTTAGTGTAAAAGAAGAAGAATAAAGCGTAAATTTTTGAATGATTCAAAATTAAGAAAGAAAATTTGAAATGATTCTAAATTTAAACGAAAAAAAATAAAATAATTTATCTCAACAAAAAGAGGAATATTTACGTTTTTAAAACTAAATTCTTTAAATTTATATTTTATTATTCAAATCATTGAAATCATTCCAATTAATTAACCACTAACTATATGGCTTTCGGATTTTTTAAAAAGAAGAAAAAAAAAGAAGACAAAACACCTCATTACGACCCTAATAATATCAGAATTACAGATATTCGTGCTGGTTTTTTCTTAGAATACGATGCAAAAACATGGGAAGTAGCCGAAGAATATGAATATGACTGGGGAGATAATGAATTTTCATATTCTTTTTTGTTGCGTAGTGCAAGCGAGGAGCTTTATTTGAGCTTGGAAAATGAAGGCGAATTAGAAATTGCATTAACCAATAAAATTCGTTTAATAAAATTAGGCGAAGATTTGGACGACCAAATTGCTGAAAATGAACGCCCTCCCAAAACAATTACCTATGAAGGTGTAAAATATTACCGTGATAATGAAAGCCCTGGATATTATAGAAATACAGCTACCACAAAACGTGAAGAATCTGTGGAGATGGTTACTTGGGATTATTACGATGATGATGAAGAAAAAACGATTTCAATAGAACAGTTTGGTGAGCGAGATTTTGAGGCATATATTGGAGAATATGTAGAAGAATATGAGTTTTCTAATATCCTTCCTTCTAGTGAGCCTCCTGTTGCTCTATAAACTATTTTAATTATTCAAACTAACATTTACCAAAATTTATCTTTATATTAATTTTATAAAAACATGAAAATTCAATATTTTTTAATTCCTTTTTTAGTCGTTTTTTCGGCTGCTTTTCTTACTTCTTGTAGTAGTTCGGAAAAAATTGTCAAAAATCCTGTTGATAATTATACTCGTGATTTGGATAAGTACAAAACCTATTCGGTTCTTTTGCATGATATGGATTTGGACGAAAAAACATTTAGCAGTGACGTTTACAAACATCAATATAAATTCATCTTACCTGCAAAAGATACAACAGGTGGAAGGGTAGTGCGTGATTCTCTTTCTGGCTGGGTACAGGTTACAGAAAAGAACTTTAATAAAAACCTAGATAATATGGGAATGGAACTTTTGTCTAAAAATGAAGATGGCAAAATTTCGAAAATTCCTTCTCCTCCTGGTTATAATAATTATGTAGGAAATCAGCGTTATGGTTCATGGCAAAGAAATAGTAGTGGGAGTAGTTTTTGGGCATTTTATGGTCAGTATGCTTTTATGAGTTCTATGTTAGGAATGGCAAGCAGCCGTCCTATTTATCGAAATTCATACAATGATTATAATCGTAATTATAGAGGTTCAAGACCTTATTACGGAACAACAACAGGAGGCAAGCGTGCCTATGGGTCGGGTTCGGCTTCTTCGCAATCAATGAACTCAAAAAGTAGGTTCAAATCAAATGTTTCTAGTAAAGTTTCTCGTAGTGGTACAGGTTCTTATACTCGTTCTAGTGGTTCTTCTTCTCGCTCTAGTAGAAGTAGTGGTTCTTCTTCTCGTTCTCGCTCGTCTTCAAGTGGAGGGAAATAAATCTTCTATTTAGTTTATATTTAGATTTTTTATAATTAAATCCTTTTCTAATTCAATAAGAAATTAGAAAGGGATTTTTTTTAATGCGTATATTTGCATTTCCAAATAAGCAATAATTAAGAAGAATAAAGATAATATTCAATGAATGATTCAGAAACAACAGTAGTAGAAAAAATAAACTCCTCTCTACCTATCTCTAATACAGGAAAAGAAATGGGGGTTTTAGACCATTTAGAAGAGTTACGTTGGCATGTAATCCGTGCTGTTTTGGCAATTTTAGTTTTTACAATCGTTGCTTTTGTAGCAAAAGATATTGTTTTTGGAAAAATTATTTTAGGTCCTTCTAAAAGTAATTTTTTTACCTACCAGTTTTTTTGTCAGCTTTCTAGCATTACTTGTATTGATAGTTTGCCTTTTATTTTGCAAAATCGTGTTATTACTGGGCAATTTACTATGCACATTGCTGCTTCGATAGCCTTTGGATTTATGTGTGCATTCCCTTATGTTTTTTGGGAAATTTGGCGTTTTGTTGCTCCTGCATTGTATAATGAAGAACGAAATATGGCAAGGGGAGCTACTTTTTTTGTTTCTCTTTTGTTTGCTATTGGTGTTTTCTTTGGTTATTTTCTGATTACGCCTCTCTCTATCAATTTCCTTTCTAATTATCAAGTTGATGCTACCATTCTCAATGAAATTGATATTTCTTCCTATGTAACAACAGTAGCCATGCTTACTTTGGGGTGTGGGCTTATGTTCCAACTTCCTGTTGTAGTGTTTTTTCTTTCTCAAGTAGGAATGGTTACGCCAGAGCTTATGAAAGCCTATCGAAAACATTCTATTGTTGTTATTTTATTTGCCTCAGCTCTCATTACACCTCCAGATGTAATTAGTCAGTGCTTAATTGGTATTCCAATTTGGATTTTGTATGAAATAAGTGTTCTTATTTCGGCTTCTATTCAGAAAAAAAGAAATCTTGCAATTAAAAAAGCAGAAAAATTAAGGCAAATGAATTAGCAAAATACGACTTTAAAAAATAGTAGGGTGCAACAAAATATAATTCTTAGATATACAAATTAAATCTTATTTCTTAAATTTTAATTCGCTATTTATTAGTGATTTGTATTTGTAATCTATAATTGTTCCTTAGATATTTTTTTACTTTGAAGAAATTCCGTATTTTTAGATTCTTATTATCCTATATGACTAAAAACTTACTAATTTCTTTGCAACTCTATGCACTTTTTTTCTCTCCTCAAAAAAAAATATAGTTTATTATATTCTATTGCCTTTGTTTTTTGTTGTTTTATATCATTTTCTATAAACGCTCAAAATGTTCGGTTTTCGGCTCTCACAACAGCAGAAGGACTCTCTCAAAATACAATTACTGCACTTACTCAAGACCAACAAGGATTTTTGTGGGTGGGTACATCAGATGGTTTGCATCGTTATGATGGTTATTCTTTCATAGATTACAAACATTTACCAAATGATTCTACATCACTTGTCGATAATTCAATTACCTCATTGGTAGAAGACAAAAAAGGAGATATTTGGATAGGAACAAAAAATGGAATTAGTAAATGGATACGAAATAAAAATATATTTGAGCAAGTAAAGTTTAATCAGACAGGAGCAATTTCGCATATAGAAATTAGAAGTTTATTTAAAGACAATAAAGATAATATTTGGATAGGTAGTAAGGAAGGATTAAGTCTTTATGAAGATAATAAAAATGAATGGATTCATTTTGCAGCCAATAACCAAAAGCTAATTATGCTCAAAGATTTGCCTGTTTCAGTAATTACTCAAGATGGAAAAGGAAATATGTGGGTAGGTTCAGATTCGCTGGGGCTTTATAAAATAACCTTAGCACAAACCAATGAACAAGTAAAATTTTTTGATGCAAAAAGTGGACTTGTAGATGCCAATATTACTTCGCTTGCCTCCGATGCAGTAGCTAACGTACTTTGGGTAGGCACTAAAAAAGGTTTACAGGCTCTTCATTTAGACAAACTCACTACTCAAAAAATAGAGGAGGAAGGCAAAAATAAAAAAGACACTAAATTATTTACTTCTTTTTTGAACAAACCAAATGACCAAAGTTCTCTTAGTGAAAATCATATTACAGGGCTTTTAGTAGATAAAAGTGGAAACCTTTGGGTAGGAACAGCATCAGAAGGACTTAATAAATATCTCAATGCAAAGGCTGGGTTTATTCGTTATCAAAAAGATGTATATAACCCATTTAGTTTGAGTGATAATACAGGGATTAGAGTATTATTTCAAGACCGTACAGGAATTTTTTGGTTTGGAACAGCACAAGGTGGATTAAATAAATATGACCCAGAAAAAATTAAATTTAGATTATATCGCTCTACAAATGATTTAAGAAAGAACGGAATCCAAGACAATAATATTACTTGTTTTTTTAAAGACGATGATGGAAAAACGTGGATAGGAACAAAAAAAGCAGGGCTTTTTAGATATAATCCAAAAATTGCAAATGGTTGGTTTACGCAATATTCTCGTTATTCGCACGGAATGCCAAGCGATGATGTAACAGGTGTTACACAAGATTTGTATGGAACAACTTGGTGCAGCACAAGAGATAGAGGAGTTGGGCGTTTCTCATATAGAAATGGAAATTTGACAATTATTCAATACAAAAAACATTGGGAGGGATTGCCTTCTAGCCGAATTTCAAAATTATTTACAGACAAAAAAGGTGAAATTTGGGTGCTTACTTTTGAAGGAGATTTGTGTAAATATAATCGTTCCTTAAATGATTTTGAAGTAAAAGTAGAAGGAGAGCCTAGCCTTACAAATAATGAAATTGTTCTTTCAGCAAAATCAACAGCCAAAAATACGATTTGGGTAGGAACTCCGACAGGAGCGTATTTATATGATGTAGCTACTGAAAAAATTATCTTAGATAAAAGAAAAGACCTCAAAATTTGGGTAAGTGCCATTCAAGAAGTGGGAGATAGTAGTGTTTGGTTTAGTTCTATCAAAGGTTTAATTCGTTACTTGCCAAAGAAAGATTCTTTAATTTATTTTTCAAGAAAGGACGGTTTGCCTACCAATATGATTTATTCTGTTATTTTGGGAGAAGACAAGAATTTATGGCTTTCTACAAATAAAGGAATTTCACGTTTTTCATTAGAAACATTAAAAGCAAAATCATACGATGAAACAAATGGCTTACAAGGGCAAGATTTTTTAGCAGGTTCTTATTATAAAAGTCAAAAAGGAGAACTGTTTTTTGGTGGAAAAGATGGATATAATGCCTTTTTTCCAACAGAAATAAAAGATAACCTGTTGCCTCCCCAACTTGCTTTTACAGAAATAGAGATATTTTCCAAATCGCTTCCCTTTGTAGATTTTATTACTAGAGTAGAGAATCCATTGGATAGCTATATTCTGACAGCCGATAGTCTTACTTTAGATTATGAAAAAACAGGCTTTTCTTTAGAGTTTGCTGCAATGCACTTTTCTGACCCCAAAAAAAATGCCTATGCTTACAAAATGGAAGGGCTAGATGAGGAATGGACGTATGTAAATTCGGGACGAAGATTTGTAAATTATCCTACTTTGCCCTATGGAAATTATGTGTTTCGTATTAAAGCTGCAAACTCTGATGAAATTTGGAATGAAGAAGGAAAAGCTCTTTATATAAATGTTTCGACACCTGTTTGGGAACGTTTGTGGTTTAGAGTTTTGGGAGTATTTATGATTGTAGGAATTATTTCTACTTTTTATATAGCTAGAATTAGACGAAGTAAAAACCAACAAGCTCTCTTAGAATCTCAAGTAAAAGAACGCACAAAAGAGCTTGAAGAGAAAAATAAAAATATGACAGATAGTCTGCGTTATGCCGAAACTATTCAGAAGGCAATTTTGCCAACAGAAACAGAACTTAAAGAACATTTGCCCGAAGTATTTACAGTCTATGAGCCTTTAGAATTAGTTTCTGGAGATTTTTATTGGTTCAAAAGTATGGGTGATATTGTGTATATTGCTGTTGCAGATTGTACAGGACACGGAGTGCCAGGGGCATTTATGTCAATGATTGGAAGCTCACTTTTGAGTGATATGGTGCAGCAAAATCGAACATTAAAACCATGCGAAACATTAGAATTATTAAATGCTAAAGTCAGAACATCACTTTCTCAACAAGACAATAGAAACAGTGATGGAATGGATATATGTTTGTGTAAAATTAATCTCAAAACTCATCAGGTTTGGTTTTCAGGTGCAAAACGTCCTCTTTATATTACCAAAAAAGATGGAACATTTAAAGAAATAAAAGGAGATAGAAAATCAATAGGAGGAAAAAAACGAGCAAAAGATGAAAAAATATTTACAACTACCCAAATTCAATTAGAAGGTGGAGATATGATTTATCTTACTTCAGATGGATATGCTGACCAACCCAATAAAGAGGGTAAAAAAATTGGCAGCCTACAACTACAAGACTTATTAAAAAACATTGCTCCTTTACCTGCTCAAAAACAAAAGCAAGAACTTACTGATATGTTGGCTGTGCATCAAGGAAATACAAAACAGCGTGATGATATTGCAATAATGGGAGTTAGGGTGTAAATAAGAAGTTAGAAATAGATACAAAGAAATTTTATTTATCTGTATTCAAAACCCTATCGATCCTACAAATCATTTATCAACTCACAATAATTACAAAAAAAATTACCAAAAACTAATTTTTTTAGCTAAATTTGTCTAATTAAAAACCAAAATTCTAAATAAGTTAGCAAAGTGTTTTTTTTAAATATTGCTAATTATTTGATTTAGACAGGTTACAATCGTAATTTTTAATTCGTAATCCGTAATTGAAAAACTGTATGGCTAAGAAAAAAGTAAAAACCTCTTATTTTTGTCAAGAATGTGGACACGAATCTGCCAAATGGATGGGAAAATGCTCCTCTTGCGAAGAATGGAATACCTATGTAGAAGAAGTTGTTGATAAAGGAGCAGCCAAAAATGATGTCAAAAAATTATGGCAAAGCGATAATCAAAGGCGAGCATCAAACAAACCAAAGAAATTATCTGAAATAGAAAAAACAGATTTTGCCAGAATCTCAACTCACGACGACGAACTCAATAGAGTTTTGGGAACAGGTTTGGTACAAGGTTCTTTAGTTTTGATTGGTGGAGAACCAGGGATTGGAAAATCTACATTGATGCTGCAAGTGGCGTTGGCTCTGAAAGACCACACCGTTTTGTATGTTTCTGGAGAGGAAAGCGAACAACAAATAAAACTCCGTGCCGAAAGATTAGATGCTTATTCTGAAAATTGTTTGGTCTTGAATGAAACAAATACACAAAATATTTTTATTCAGATAGAACAATCCAAACCCGATGTTTTGATTATTGATTCTATCCAAACACTTCATACGGCGCATATTGAGTCGTCGGCTGGGAGCGTTTCGCAGGTGCGTGAATGCGCTGCCGAACTTTTGCGTTTTGCCAAAGAAACAGGAACGCCTGTTTTTCTTATCGGACATATTACAAAAGAGGGTTCACTTGCAGGCCCTAAAGTTTTGGAACACATGGTTGATACTGTTTTGCAATTTGAAGGCGATAGGCACATGTCGTACAGGATTTTGCGTACTATCAAAAATCGTTTTGGCTCTACTTCCGAACTCGGAATTTATGAAATGCAATCTACTGGGCTTCGTGAAGTGAGCAATCCATCAGAGATTTTGATGTCGCAACGAGATGAAGTTATTGGAGGGATTACGATTGGTACAACCATGGAAGGAAATCGTCCTTTATTGATTGAGGTTCAGTCACTTGTAAGTATTGCAGCTTACGGAACGCCACAGCGAAGTAGTACAGGTTTTGATGCCAAACGCTTGAATATGCTTTTGGCTGTTTTGGAAAAAAGAGGAGGTTTTAGACTAGGAACACAAGATGTTTTCTTGAATATTGCTGGTGGTTTTAAGATTGAAGACCCTGCTATTGATTTGGCTGTCTGTACCTCGCTTATTTCATCTTTGGAAAACTCTGCTATTAGTTCGGATATTTGTTTTGCTGCCGAAGTGGGCTTGGGGGGAGAAATTAGAGCTGTTCAGCGCATAGAACAACGCATTTCGGAAGCCGAAAAATTAGGTTTTCGTCAGATTGTCATTTCAAAATACAATGCAAAAGGATTGGATTTGAAAAAATTTAAGATTGAAGTGAAATTAGCCAAAACACTTGAAGATGTAATTAAATTGGTTTTTTAAGCGAAATAATTTCAATTCTATACATAAAGGCTGACCTAATTTGTTTTAGACCAGCCTTTATTTTTTAATTTCTCTACATATCCTCCATTATTTGTTCCATTGCTGATTTTTTACAAGTAATATTTTTTCTTTTTAAGAATCTAGTTAAACTAGCTTTGTAAGTGGAATGAACTAAAGCACTCTTAACAGAACAATAATTTTCTGTATCTACAGTTCTAGAGAAGGCAAATTTTGCAAAAAGAACTTGTTCATCTGGAAAACTAATAACTTCAATAATATCTACGACTTGATTAACAGAAAGGCAGGATTCTTTTAGTGAATGTTTGGCACGGCTTAGTTTGTCGTCAGCCATATGTCCTTCCGAAATATAATCTACCAATTCTTCAAATTCTGAATCATTTAAAGACGATGAAGTACATGAAGAAGTGGGTGTTGTTGTTTCTTCATTAATTTTGTCTGAAATAATTCTATCATCATCTTTTTCATCATGTTTATTATCTTCATTGCTTTCATTATTTATATTTTCATCATCTAAAGTTCTATGTTTTGTACGTTTTCTGTCTGTTTTCTCATGCTGATAAAGGCTTTGAAGTTTCTTTTTTTCTTGCTCATCTTCCAAATAAGCCTCTACACTAGAAAACTTTTCTTTATCTATTGTGCGTCCATAAGCAAAACGTGCAAACTCAAACCTATCCGAAGCAGGAATATAATCAATCATAGAAACAACTTGATAAACACTAATACATTGATTTGATTTTCGTATAGTTTTCTTTGCTGCATCTAGTTTATTATTATCAAACCAAGTACCATCTAAATTTTCCAAAACATCATCAAGGTCGGTATTTGTCATGATACTTTCACAGCCCATTTCAGCTTTTAATAAAGCTAGATTTGTTTCTTCTAAGTTTTTTGCGAATTTTTCACCATCAAAATCAATGGTTACTTCTTCTCCGTTTTCACTGCTTCGAATTGTACAAGAAAACAAACAAAAGGATAAAGCAAAAGCGCACAAGATAAATTTTATCATTATTATGTAGTAAAGTGATTGAAATGAATTTCATATGCAAGATATATAAAAAAAGGTAACAAGCAAGCATATTTTTCATGAAGGTAGCATTCAACTGTATAAAACACTCATTTTATTACATAGACAGTTTTTTATTTTATACTCAAACAAAACTAATTTTCAATTATGCAAAAAAAAACATGGCTCTACCTAATAACATTCTTATCTATTTTTATTTCCTGCAACTCTCAAGACAATAAAAATACAGAGAGTAAAAATATTGTACAAGATTCTACAAAACTAATTCAAAATGAAATTGATTCTATTGAGCTAATTTCTAATGATTTTCCAAAAATAGATACAAAAAAAATCCCTCCTTATGTAGAATTAAGTAGGGATAGTATCAAAAATGTACTTGCTCAAAAGGTACAGAATAATCAGCCTTTGTTTGTGCATATTTTTGTTCCTCTGTGTGATAATGAAAATCAGGGCATTGTTCCTGTCAATAAACCTTTAGGAGATGGACAAAATTTAAGAACAAATCTATATTGGGGAGCAGGCTATGGCATCAAAACGCATTTTAAACGATTGAAAGAATGGACACTTTTGAGTAGTCAATTAGATATAGATTCAATAGTTTTGGAACGTGTCATCTTTAAAAAAAAATACCCAAATGGAGCGACTGTTTTTTTGGTAGCTGATGCTTATCGTGGAGATAAAATGCATGAATGCTTGACTAACTATTTTGCTTCTTTAGCAGGAGTAAAAAAAGAATTATTGAAAATAGATGAAAAAAATGAAATAAAAGCCTTCGGAAAAGCTGATTTAATTGCCTTTAATGGACACAATGGATTGATGGATTCTTATGCAGACCTTTTTCTAAATCAAGATAATCGAATGCGTGATGCTGTTTCGATTGCTTGTGCTTCTCATGAGTTTTTTCGCAAACATCTTAATGTTGCTAGAGCTTATCCACTTCTAACTACTACCAATTTGCTCGCCCCCGAAGCCTATGGAATGGAAGCCGTGATTGACTCTTGGGCAATGTTAGAAGATGGAAAAACAATCCGTAAAAAAGTAGGAGCAATGTATCACAAAATCCATAAGTGTGGAATAAAAGGAGCTACAAACCTTTTTCACACAGGTTGGTAGCTTTTTTTGTATTTTTTTTATAAAAAAATTGGATTATATTTGCATTATCAAACAATCACTTACTTATACTTTTAATGGAAAATTTATTAACAAAACAAGCTACAGTAGCTTATAGTAAAAAAATAAATGCTTTTCATGCAACTTTTTTTAATTTTGTAAAACATACTGAATTTGTCAATGTATTGGAGTTTGAATATAAAATGGTAGAATATTATAAACTCAAAAATGCCTTGATAGATTTGCGTCAAATGAAAATTTATGCAAAAGGAAATGAAGAGTATATCAAAGCAACTTGGTTTCCAAAAATGGAAGTATTAGGACTAAAAAAAGTAGCTTTTATTGTTCCTAAAGATATTTTTGCAAAAATCACAATGGAAAATGCACACAATGAAGAAAAAAATGCTCCTCAATTAGAAGTAACTCACTTCAAAACTGTTGAAGAAGCAGAAAAATGGCTTTCTAATCCAAACTAAAAATATATTATTTCAACTAATTTTTTGAGGTAAGAACAATATTTGTTATTTTAGATAATACAAAAATAATTATCTAATGAAACTATCAAATACCTCAAAACAAAATTCAAAATCTCTTTCTTCAGATTGGGTTACACAAGGTCTAATTGATTTTGAATATAAAAAATATATGCTTTTGGCATATCTACAATATACAAAAAAGCAGTTCGACCAAGTAAAATTATATCCTACTTTGTCAGAACTGCTTTTTCATTATCACAACCTTATTCAGATAAAGGAAAATAAACAATTTCTATCTGAAAAATTTCCTAAAAAAATTTCTAAAGCTGATTTTGAAAAATTAAAACTAACATATACTTCTATCTTGAAAGATGATAAAATAATGCAAGAAATAGAAAGTGTAATAGAATTTGCATTGCCAAAAATTAGAGAGAGTATTAGTGAGGGAAAACAAATTTATAACTGGATAAATCATCATTTAAAGATTGTTCCTATCGGAATTACACCTATTTATTTTAGAGAAGGGTATGTGTTTTTAGTAATGAATCAGAATAAAAAGATGAAACATAAAGTTCAGGTTTATACTTATAAGGTTACATTATTTCAAATGGCAGATACAAAAGAAATTTTGAGAGGGCTTAATATTCAATATTTTGATACTTTGGCAAAAAACTCTTTTCAAACCTATGAAAATCTCAAAATAAATCTTATCAAAACAAATAAAGAATTGCCAAATCCTGCTACTTTTTTGTTGCAAAGTTCGGTAACTTGTTCTTTTGAAAATTCTATTTTTCCGATTGCAAAACGACGTTTGACAGAATATCTAACTAGATTAGAAAAAAAATAAATTTTAATAGAAATTCATTAAACAATCTTAAAATAAGTAATTTATTGGTTTTCTTTCCTTTAAACTAACTTTCTTTGTGAAAATTGTTACTTTCAAACTTTATTTATCTATAAAAAAAATGTCAAAAATTACCTTTTATACAGCTTTTTTAACTCTATTTTTTCTATTTCATTGTTCTAGTTCTTCTGTTTTGGCTCAAATAAATCCACTCTCAGCAGCCAAAACACTTCAAAAAATCGAACATCTTCAAACGACAGGTAGCGTTTTGTATATTGCAGCTCACCCAGACGATGAAAATACACGACTTATAACTCATTTTGCCCAACAAAAAGGCTATCGAACTGCCTATCTTTCGCTTACTCGTGGAGATGGTGGACAAAATCTTATTGGTGAGCAAGTAAGAGAAGGATTAGGAATCATTCGTACTAACGAACTCTTGGCAGCACGAAATACAGATGGAGGACAACAATTTTTTAGCCGTGCTAATGATTTTGGATATTCCAAAACGCCAGAAGAAACATTTACTATTTGGGACAAAGAAAAAGTTTTGGCTGATGCTGTTTGGGCAATTCGTAAGTTTAGACCAGATATTATTGTCACTCGTTTTTCGCCGACCTTAGGAGGAACACACGGACATCATACAGCTTCTGCGCAGATTGCAATGGAAGCCTATGATGCAGCAGCCGACCCAAAACAGTTTCCAGAACAATTAAAATATGTCAAAATTTGGCAAACAAAACGTATCTTTTGGAATACCTCGCCTTGGTTTTTTACTAGAAACGGAATGGAGATGAGTCAAGATAGCACAATGAAAGTTGAAATTGGTGGTTATGATGCTTTTTTAGGAAAATCATATAATGAAATTGCAGCAGTTAGCCGTTCACAGCACAAAAGTCAAGGTTTTGGAAGTGCAGCAAGAAGAGGAGAAATGATAGAATATTTACAGATTTTGAAGGGCGATTTGTCAAAAAATGACCCACTAGAAGGAATTACTACTGACTGGAGCAGGGTAAAAAGAAGTGAAAAATTTATTACTTTAATTCAAAAACTCAAAGAAGAATATAATCCTGCAATACCTCAAAAGTCGTTTGAGTTAGTTGTTGAAGCCTATAAAGAAGTAAATAAATTAGAAAAAAATGCAAGGACAGAAAACGCAAAAAATATTCTTACAGAGCTTATTTTCACGACAGGAGGACTTTTTGCAGAAGCCGTTACCGAAAACTCACAAGTAACCAATGGAGATTCATTAAAAATGAATTTGAATATTATTAAGCGTTTTGATGTGCCTGTTTTGATTTCGACAGCAGTTTTGATAAGTCAAAATTTGGGAGACGAAATTGCTATTCAAGATTTTTATTTTAATGCCTATAATCAAACGCTCAAAACAAATGAAGTTGAAACTTTTTCCAAAACAATTCAATTAAAAAACATCAAAAATTCTAATCCTTATTGGCTCAATGAAAATCAAACTACTGGAATGTATAGTGTTGATAATCAAGAGTTAAGAGGCTTGCCTACGAATCCTTCAAATCTTCAATTAAGTTTGACATTAAATGTTGGAGGCAACGAAACGGCTATCCAAGAATTGACTGTTTATTTGCCGATTCAACACAAATATACTGACCCAGTAAAGGGAGAAAAATATGCGCCTTTATTGGTTGTACCGAAAGTAACAGCTCGTTTTTTAGATGATGTAATGATTTTTGCAGACAATAAGCCAAAAAAAGTGCGTTTGGAATTATTATCAAATACGTCAAATCCTATTTCTGGAAAAATAAATATTATTTCAGAAATAGAAAGCGCACAATCAACAGAAGCAAAACAAATTTATTTTACACCTTCGCCATCAAATATAGATTTTGCATTTGCCAAAAAAGGAGAAACCAAAATCATTGAAATTGAAGTAAATCCTCCCACAAAAAATCAGAATAATGCCTTTTTGGTAGAATTGAATTATAATAATGATGGAAAAACAAGCAAAACAGAGTTTGCTAAATCAATGCAGAAAATTGATTATGACCACATTCCGTATCAAGCGATGTTTCCGAATACAAAAGTGCGTTTGATGCGTGCCGAACTGGAGAAAAAAGGAGAGCGAATTGGTTATATTTTGGGTGCTGGAGATTATGTTCCGAAAGCTTTAGAGCAAATTGGTTATCAAGTAGATATTATTGAAGCTAAAAATTTAGGAACAATAGATTTAAGTGTTTATGATGCTGTTTTGACAGGAATTAGAGCCTTTAATATTCAAGATGAATTAGCAATTTATCTTCCAAAACTTCATAAATACGTAGAAAATGGTGGAAATTTGATTGTTCAATATAATACGGCTCATCGTTTGGTAACTCAAGATATGGGAGTTTATCCGTTTCATATTTCAAGAAAGAGAGTAACTCAAGAAAATGCAAAAGTAACTTTTGAGCTTCCAAATCATCCAGTTTTGAACACGCCAAATAAAATCACTCCTTTAGATTTTGAAGGCTGGACACAAGAACGAGGACTTTATTTTGCTGATACATGGGACGAGCATTTTGAAGCTCCAATTAGTAGTTTTGACACAGGAGAAGAGCCACAAAAAGGAAGTATTATCATTGCCAAATATGGAAAAGGAAACTTTGCTTACACAGGAATTTCTTGGTTTAGACAGCTTCCAGAAGGTGTAACGGGTGCATATCGTTTGCTTGTAAATTTGATTTCTTTGGAAGAGAATGAGTAATGAAGAATTACGGATTACGAATTAAAGATTACGAATGATAAAATAAAAGTTTCTTTCAAAAAAGGCTATTCATTTTTTATGAATAGCCTTTTTTGATTTTTAGCTGCATCGCAGCGTAACCTTTGTAGATTATTTTAAAACAACAAGGAGTTTAGAGCTACAGAGTAGCGAAACCTTATTATTTTTCTTCCAAATTGATAAAACGTCAAGGTTACGCTGCTTAAAAAAACATCAATTCAAAATGTTTTTTACATAAAAAAAATGTTTTTTGGTGTGATTAACCTCAAAATCATTCTTCAACCCACTCAAAAAGATATTTTTCATCATATTCAATTTCGAACTTTTTCAGAAAGGTTATATACTCTTCTTTAAACGTTCTTTTTTTGTGATGTTCAGGTTGATTTAAAATATACTTGACTACATTATTCAAAGCTGATTTTGAGTAAGAAAATGCTCCATATCCTGTTTGCCACTCAAATTTTGATTTTATAAAATTGTTGTCTTTAATAAATTTATTCGAACCTGTTTTTATATCTCCTACCAAATCGGATAAATTCAAATTAGGTTTTAAACCAATGAGTAAATGTATATGGTCTGGCATACAATAAATTGCTAATGGTTTGTGTCCTCTATTTTTTACAATTCCTGTAATGAATTTTTCGACTCTTTCTCTAAACTCTTCTTTTATTAAGCTATTTCGTCCCTTTACAGCAAAAACGATTTGAATGTAGAGTTGAGAATATACGTTTGGCATAATTTAATTTGTTTTTGAATGTATTGTGTAAATTTCAAGGGTGCGCTACTCTGTAGCTTTTAAAAGATTGAATATACACTTATTTCTACAAAGGGTATGCTGCTCTGCAGCTAAAATTACAAATAAGATTTTATTTCATAAAAAAGCTACATGATAGCGTCCCCTTTGTAGCAATTAAAATTATTTCATAAAAAAGCTACATGGTAGTGTCCCCTTTGTAGCAATTAAAATTATTTCATAAAAATTTGAAAGAATCTAAAAAAACACTATCTTTTCGTATGCAATTTTTTGTTAAATGGCATCGTATTAATTAAAACCTAATATTTATCTACACTCGCCGTTGTTGGTGTCTTTATCAATAACATTATAATCAATTCTTATGAGAAATTATAACAAATCCTACAAATCTATCTTTCCCGTTTTGGGAATAGTTTTTTTGCTTTGGCTTGTTTCCTGTGCTTCTACGGAAAAACTACAAGTCATTGACCAAAATTTTGGAGAGCAAATAGCACTTCAACAAAATCTTACTTTTACATTTAATCAAGCCATTGCAAAACCCGAACAATTAGGCGTTTGGCAAGAAGTAGAATATTTGGATATTACGCCAAAAGTAAAAGGAAAGTTTAAGTGGACAAGCCCCACAATGCTTATTTTTTCACCTGAAGAAGGTTTTTCTCCCAATACAAAATACCAAGTAAAGCTCACTCAAAACCTTATTGCAGAGCTTACCAAAAAGAATGTAGAGATTGATAAAGATAAAAAATTTGAATTTCATACACCTTATTTAGACCTTACGACGGCACAAGCCTATTGGAGTACAGATGCGAATGGTTCGCCAGAATTGCTTTTGAATCTACTTTTTAATTATGATATTAATCCAAGCGCACTTAATAGTCTGCTTTCTCTTTCTACTTTAGGAGCATCTGAAAAAGGAAACGGAATAGCTGCAAATTATTCTTTGAAAAGCAATGAAGCAGGAAAAAATATTCGCCTAATTGTCAAACCAAATGCAACAGATGGTAAAGAAATGAAAGGAAAAAAACTTTCTATCAAAATAAAAGAAGGCTTAAAAATGATAAAAGGTGATGGAGCTGCTCCCCAAATGTCATTCAAAACAGATATTCCAGACTTGCAAAGTTTTGAAATTACGCAGGTAAGTTCGTATAAGATGAATAAGAAAACGATTGTCAAAGTTTTGACTAATCAAAATGTTATGCAAAATGAAGCACAAATTAAAGACCTTATTTCAATCAACCCACAACTTCGTACAGAAATAGAAAAAACAGACGCAGGCTTTTTGATAAAAGCAAATTTTAAAGATGAAACAAATTATCAACTTACCATCAAAAAAGATTTAAAAGGAGTTTTTGGTACAAAACTAACAGCCGAATATCAACATGTTTTACTTTTTGGTGGCGCACAACAAAGAATTTCTTTTGTAGATGGAAAGGCTTCTTATCTGACTTCAAAAGGAGAACGAAATATAGGTTTGAATATTTATGGATTTGAAAAAGTAGAGCTAGAAGTGTATAAAATTTATGAAAATAATATTCAACATTTTTTGAGAAAAATGGTTGGCTTGTACGATTACAATGAAATGGATGAGTATTATTATGGAAATGAAGAAAGAAATTTTGGCGACGTTGTTTTGCAAAGGGATATGAAAATGACAGATTTCAAAAAGTCTGGAAGCAGCTATGCACTTGATATGCGTGAAATTGTGGCTGCTGATAACCGTCCCTTTGAAGGAATTTATTATGTTGTGGTTCGTTCGCCTGATGACCGTTGGATAAAAGACCGTCAGATTGTTTGTGTGTCAGATTTGGGCTTTATTGTTCGTAGAAGCGATGATGAAATTTTGATTTTTGCTAATTCAATTATGAATGCAACGCCAGAAGAGGGAACACAAATTAATTTGATTAGTACCAGCAATCAAACCATTCAAACAGCAAAAACAGATGCAAGTGGAGTTGCAAAACTGACAGGGTTAGAAAAGTTAAGAGAAAAGTATAACTTTCAATTTATTACAGCACAAAAAAATGATGATTTTAGTTATATTCATTTAGCTCAAAATAAAATATCTACCTATGGTTTTGATACTGACGGAATCAATCCAACAACAGGAAATTACCAATCCTTTATTTATCCTGAAAGAAATTTGTATCGTCCAGATGAAAAAATTAGCTTTAAGGCAATTATTAGAAATTGGGAAGATTGGAAAACAGTAGGGCAAATTCCTGTAAAATGGAAAATATTGATGCCAAATGGAAGAACATTAATAGAAAAACAAAATCGCCTCTCTAAAGAAGGAACATTTGCAGCAACCATTCCATTGCCTAGTACAAGTGTAACAGGAAGTTATACCATTGAAGTTTATACTTCAAATGATGTGTTGCTTTGTTCTCGCAGCATAAATGTTGAAGAATTTATGCCTCAACGCATAAAAGTAGAATCAAAAATCAATGAAAAATCAGTGAAAGCTGGGCAGTCTGTAAATTTGGAAGCAACTGCAACAAACCTTTTTGGACCTCCTGCAACAGACCGAAATTACGAAGTGCGCCTAACCTACAATAAAAAAGCATTTCAATCTTCAGACAAAGAGTTGGCTGCCAAATATAAAGACTATAACTTTTACTTGAATATCGGAAATGACCAAATGCCATCGTATGAAGATTATGAAAATACTGGGGAAACTAATTTGCAAGGCAAAGTAACTGAAAGTATTAAAGTACCTCAAAATTTTCAAAATATTGGTTTGATGCAAGGAACTTTTTACACAACTGTTTTTGATGAAACGGGTCGCCCAGTAGGTTCTCGTAAGAGTTTTGATATAATTACACAACCTTATTTTTTAGGAATAAAAGGATTGGATTATTATTGGATTGGACTTAATCAACCTCTAAATTTTCCTTTAGTTGCTCTTAATTATGAAGGAAAAGCAATTCCTGCAAATGCAAGAGTACAAGTGGTTCGTTATGATTGGCATACCGTTTTAGAAAGAAATTATAATGATGAATATACCTATGTTTCGAAGTACAAAGAAGTTGTTGAATATGATAAACAAATGAAAGTAAACCCATCAGGAACTTCTCTTACTTTTACTCCAAAAATTTCGGCTCGTTATCAAGTCCGAGTTTTTCTCCCAAATGCAGAAACATATATAGCAACTAATTTTTATGCGTATTATTATGGTTCGGCTTCAAATTCTTCTTTCCAAGTTGATAAAGCTGGGCAGGTCAATATTACATTAGATAAAAAGAAATATAATGTTGGGCAAACAGCAAAAGTGCTTTTTAAAGCTCCTTTTTCAGGAAAAATGTTGGTTACTTTAGAGAAAAATAATGTTATTACACACAAATACATTGATGTTCAGAATCGCTCGGCTTCAATGGAAATTCCAATTACAGACGAGTATTTGCCAAATATTTATATTAGTGCAACACTGATTCGTCCTCTTACAAATAATGATGTTCCTCTAACGGTTGCTCACGGATATATTCCGATTGCAGTAGAAAATGAAAAAGAACATAAAATTGATTTAGAAATTACTGTTCCAAAACGTATTCGTTCTTCTAAAAAACAAAATATTATTGTCAAGACAGGAAAACCGATGCAAGATGTAGAGGTTACTATTGCAGCCGTTGATGAAGGAATTTTACTCATAAAGAATTTCCAAACGCCTGACCCTTACAATTATTTTTTCCAAAAAAGAGCTTTGGGCGTAGAGGCTTTTGATATGTACCAACGTTTGTATCCAGAGTTTAAAGCCAATATTCAAAATTTTGGTGCAGGTGGATATGATTTGGCAAATCGAACCAATCCGATGGCAAACAAACGTGTAAAACCTGTTTCTTTTTGGTCTGGAACATTAAAAACAAATGCAAAGGGAGAGGTAAATTATCAGATTGATGTACCTCAATTTTCGGGTGATTTGCGTATTATGGCTGTCGCTGTACAGGGGGCAAAATTTGGTTCGGCAACAGCAAATATGAAAGTAGCTGACCCTATCGTAATTTCAGCAGGGATTCCTCGTTTTCTTAGCCCAAAAGATAAAATTACTGTTCCTGTAACGATGAGTAATACTACCGAAAAAGCAACACAAGCAACAGTTACATTAAAAACAAAAGGAGCTGTTTCACCAGACGGAAAAACAACACAAACCGTTACTATTCAGCCAAATAGTGAGGCAAAAGTAAACTTCAAAATCAATGCAATAGAAGCTGTCGGAACGGCAAATATAGATGTCGAAGTAGATGCTTTGGGCGAAAAATTCAATCAAGCTACTGATATTACAGTTCGTCCGTTTACTTCTCTTTTGAAAGAATCAAATGCTGGGAGTATAGAAGGAGGAAAAAGTAAAACGCTTAGTTTCAAGCACGATTATGTACCAAGTTCGGTAGATGCAAAGTTGGTTGTTAGTAAATCGCCTATGATTCAGTTTGTAAAATCATTGGATTATTTGGTGCGTTATCCGTATGGCTGTGTAGAGCAGACCACATCTAGTGCATTTCCTCAACTTTATGTCAAGGATATTGCCGAATCAATGGGAAAATCATTGAGTTATAACCTAAACCCTGATGAAAATATTCGTTTTGCTATTGCCAAATTACAATCGATGCAGCTTTATGAAGGTGGGTTGAGTTATTGGCAAGGTGGACACCGAGCAAGTTGGTGGGGAACTGTTTATGCTGTCCATTTCCTAACAGAAGCCAAAAAAGCAGGTTATGAAGTAAATGGTGAGGTTTTGGAAAAAGCACACGATTATTTATTATCAAAAATAAAAAATAAAAAAACCGAACGCCTTTATTATTATAACGTAAATAATCAACTGACCTCAAGACAGATTGCGAATAAATCTATTTTTTATTCAATGTATATTTTGGCAATGGCAGGAAAGCAAGATGCTGCAACAATGAATTATTATAAGGCAAATAAGCATTTATTGGCGATTGATTCTCGTTATTTATTGGCTTCTACTTACAAATTATTGGGAGATAAGGCGAGTTATGATGCCGTTTTACCTCCATCTTTTTCAGGCGAAAAATCTGAACAATCTTTAGGTGGCAATTTCTATTCTTACATTCGTGACCAAGCTATTTCTCTGAATGTTTTGTTGGAACAAGACCCAAAAAATCCACAAATTGGAACGCTTGCCAAGCAGCTTTCAGAACAGTACAGAACCAAACGTTATCTAAATACACAAGAACACGCTTTTACATTTTTGGCTTTAGGGAAATTAGCAAGAAAGGCAAATAATAGTAATATTACAGCGCAAATTTCGGCTGGTGGTTCAGATATTTCTTCTTACGAAAACGGAACGGTTATTTTTACTAAAAACCAAGTCTTGAATAAAGAAATAACAATTCAGACAACTGGTGAAGGTAATTTGTATTATTTCTGGGAAAAAGAGGGAATAAGTTTGAAAGGCGATTATATACAAGAAGACAAAAATATTCGTGTTCGTCGTACTTATTTAGACAAAAAAGGAAATAAAATTACTGGAAAAGTAAAACAAAATCAATTAGTTGTGGTCAGAATTGAGGTAATTTCTACTTCGGTAGATGTGATTGAAAATGTTGTAATTACCGATATGCTTCCTGCTGGTTTGGAAATTGAAAATCCACGTTTAGGAGGAGCGCAGCAGTTTGAATGGATAGATAATGCTTCTTCGCCAGAACATTTTGATTTTAGAGATGATAGAGTAAATATTTTTACTGATGTCAGAAAAAAGGAAACGCAATATTATTATTATCAAACTCGTGCCGTTTCGAAAGGAACATATAAAGTCGGTTTGATTAGTGCCGATGCAATGTATGATGCTTCTTATCATTCGTATCACGGAGCAAGTACATTGTTGGTAGAATAAATAGCCTTTTTTTTAAATCAAAAAAACTACTGTACATTGAGGTAAAATCGTTGGTAAGAATAGTAATTGTAGAAGTTGTTTAAGAATGAAACTTTTACCTGTGTTCTGTGTGCCACAGAACACGGCTTGGTATCGTAGGTTTCAGCCTTCGGAGAGGTTTGTGCTTTTTATTTTTATTCTACGAAGATTGAAGTCTTCGGTACATTTTCGCAGGCTAAAGCGTAAGCTACATTTTCTCACTTACCTGTGTTCTATGTGCCACAGAACACGGCTTGGTATCGTAGGTTTCAGCCTTCGGAGAGGTTTGTGCTTTTTATTTTTACTCTACGAAGATTGAAGTCTTCGGTACATTTTTGCAGGTTAAAGCGTAAGCTACATTTTCTAGCATCTATCTACAACAAAAAAACAGCTCTACATTTTTTTAAAAGAAATATAGGGCTGTTTTTTTTATAAAAGATTTTAAAATTAATTTTGAAGCAATTCCAATTCTGCAAACCAAAAACCTTTTACTTTATTTTCACTAGGCAAATCACATTCTGAATCTGTTTTGATAGAAAGAGGTTTGTATAATTTTTCTCCTATTTTGATTTCTATTTTTTTAGAAAAATAAGGAGCAGCCGTGCAAAAAGAATGAAACTCTCCATTTTCGCCACAAGAATCAACCTGTTTGGGAAGTTTTTGTAAAAAGTTTGTATCAATCTTCTGACCTACAAAAGATTCATCTAAAAAAGCATCACTCACACAACAAGTAATAGACTCAAAACCTTGATTTATAAAATCATTTACTAAAAAAGTTGTGTCTATTTTCCAAAGAGGAAAAATAGCTTTCATTCCTGTTTCTTTGAGTTGATTTTCTCTATATTTTCTCAAATCTTCTAAAAAAATATCGCCAAAAATAACTGTTTCTATTCCTTCTTTTTTTAAATCTTGAAGAATGAGGTTCATTTTTTCCTCATATTCATTATTTGTTCCTTCTAATAAAAAGAATTTTTTTAAAGGAATACCGATAAGATTTGCTTGTTTTTCTAGCAATTCTTCTTTTATTCCGTGCATTGTAATCCTTCGATACGGCAAACTAAGTGTTGTGATAAGATAAGTTATTTCATAATTTTTTTCTTGAAAAACTTTTTGAAGGCAATAGGCAGAGTCTTTTCCTCCACTCCAAAAAAAGGCAGCTTTAGGAAGTAAATTCTCTTTTTTCATAATAATTTCGGATTAATATTGTAATTCATTAGCAAGTCTTTAGAAGTATTTTGTTCAATTCTGAGAAACTGACTACACAATTTTATTTTCTATTACTTCCTTCATAAATTTCAAAACGCATAAAACGACATTCTAACGAACCATTATACATTTTTAATTTTGGCTTTGATGCAAGTCCAATATGTTTTGCAGCCTCCATATTTGATGTAATAATCCAAGCAGTATAACCAGCCCAATTTTGTTTTAGAGCATCTCCAATTTCAGAATAAAGAGCATATATATCTTCATCTTTATCCATTCTTTCGCCATAGGGAGGGTTTATGATGATAATTCCTTTATCTGCTTTTCGTCTTTTAAACCACGATTTTCCCTCTTCATCATCTTTTCTTGCTTGTTCTTCTTCCTTTTGCTTAATTTCATTTGCCTCTTCCAAACTTTTTTCTGGTGGCATCAAATCTTGAAAAGCAATATCTTTCAAATGAATCAGTTTTTTTAGGTTTGCTTCTGCTATATTTGCTGCTGCTTTTCTGGCTACATTTTTAGATATTTCTCCTGCCAAAATATAAGGCATATTCGAAGTATTGATTTTTTCCATCTCTTCATCAAAAACTTCTTCCCATAAATCAATATCAAAATTTGACCATTTCTCAAAACCAAAAAGAGGACGAAAAGAACCTGCTGGAATATTAGCAGCCATCAAAGCAGCTTCAATCGAAAGCGTCGCAGAACCACACATAGGGTCTATAAAATCACTTTTTTTGTCCCATTTTGAAAGCAAAATTAATCCTGCTGCCAATACTTCATTCATTGGAGCAAGGTTTGTTTTGTCTCTATAACCACGTTTGTAAAGTGGGTCGCCCGAGCTGTTGAGCATTACCATACAAACATTATTTTTGATATATAATTGGATTCTCAAATCAGGATTCATTATATCAACCGATGGGCGTTTGTCATATTTTTCTCTAAATTTATCAACAATGGCATCTTTTGTTTTTTGTTCGATATAACGAGAATGTGTAAAAATATTTGTACTAAGCGTACAATTTATGGCAAGTGTTTCTTCAACAGATAAGTATTTTTCCCAATCTATATTTTTGATTTTATCATACAAATCGTGTTCGTCTTTTACCTCAAATTCTGCAATCGGAACAAGCACACGAAGAGCTGTTCGAAGACATAAATTTGCTTTATACATCATTCTCAAATCGCCTTCAAAACTAACAGCACGATTATTTAATTGAACATTTTTTGCACCTAAATCTTTGATTTCTTGAAAAAGAATTTCATCTAACCCAAACATTGTTTGAGCAGTCATTTGGAAAGTTTCGTTGAGCATTTTTGAGAGTTTTGTGTCGTTGGTGGGGACACCAACAACGGCGAAGAATGGAACATAAAAAATTACCGTTGCTCGTGTCCCACGAGCGACATAGTATAAATACAATTCAAAGATAAAATCTTTTTTTGAAGGCAACTAAAAAATGGAATAAAAAACTATTTTTTACCTGTTTTTTTTATAATCAAATGGCAATTCTATCTTAAACATTTTATGAAATAATGTATATTTGCCTATATTAAAACTATTCTAGGAACAGTTACAGATGAAAGATTACGAATTGCGAATGTAATACATTGAATATCAATGACCTATTATTCCAAAATAAGTACTTTATTTAATTTCTATTCCTTAGCTAAAAGAATTTAATTCTTTTATACCAATTTTGAGTTTTTTATTATAAAATTAACAGAGTTAGAAATATGAATATACATTTTATCGGAATCGGAGGA
This sequence comes from uncultured Cytophagales bacterium, assembly GCA_937136415.1. Lineage (GTDB taxonomy): Bacteria > Bacteroidota > Bacteroidia > Cytophagales > Bernardetiaceae > Bernardetia. The sequence goes on from CAKZOK010000140.1 coordinate 32,108, forward strand.
AGCGTTATGCACAATATCGCTATCAGAGAAAAACAAAATGGAAATACGGTTACAGGTTCGGATGATGCTTGGTATGACCCGTCTGAAAGCCGTTTGAAAGCAAATGATTTACTTCCCAAAAAAGCAGGTTGGTTTCCAGAAAATATTACTTCTGATTTGGATAAAATAGTTTTAGGAATGCACGCAAAGGCAGACAATCCAGAGCTTTTGAAGGCGCAAGAATTAGGAATTAAAATCTATTCTTACCCAGAATATATTTATTCACTTTCGGAAAATAAAGAGCGTGTAGTAATTGCTGGTAGTCATGGCAAAACAACAATTACAGCAATGATTATGCACACTTTGAGGCTTCAAAGTTATCATTTTGATTATTTGATTGGTGCGTATGTGGAGGGTTTTGATTCTACTGTTCAGCTTTCTGATGCTCCCATTATTATTATTGAAGGTGATGAGTACCAAACTTCTCCGTTAGACAAAACGCCAAAATTTTTACATTATAATCATCATATTGGTGTTTTGAGTGGCATTGCTTGGGATCATGCTAATGTTTATCCTGAATTTGAGAATTATAAAAAACAGTTTCGTTTGTTTGTTGAAAATTCTGTAAAAGCTGGGGCATTTGTCTATAATCAAGAGGATAAATTGGTAAAAGAAATGGTAGAGGGAAATGAAAAAATTCATTTTGATACAATTCAATTACCTTATAAAACGCATGATTCGAATGTAAAAGAGGGAAAAACTTTTTTGAAAACAGAACTTGGGCAAATGGAAGTTTTTGTTTTTGGGGAGCATAATATGTCAAATCTGAATGCTGCAAAAACAGTTTGTAGAAGGTTGGGGATTAGAGAGAGTCAGTTTTATGATGCGATGATGTCTTTTAGAGGAGCTTCAAAACGCCTAGAGTTAGTAGGTGAAAATGAAAATATGCACGTTTTTAAGGATTTTGCTCATTCGCCTTCAAAAGTAGAAGCGACTATAAAAGCAGTAAAAAAGCAGTACCCAAAACAGCGTTTGACGGCTTGTATGGAATTGCATACGTTTAGTAGTTTGAATAAAGATTTTATACAAGAATATGCAAATACTGCCAAATCGGCTGATGTAGCAGTTGTTTATTATAATCCTGAATATGTGAAAGAAAAGGGTTTGCCAGCTATTTCGAAACAAGATTTGAAAGATGCTTTTAAAAAGCAAGATTTGGAAGTTTTTACTACTATTGATGAATTAGAATCTTTCTTGGTGGCTCAAGATTGGAAGCAAAATAACCTTTTGATTATGTCTTCTGGAAAAATTGGAGGAATGAATATTGAGAGTTTGGCTAATCAATTATTGGGATAAAATAAAACCAAAAAGGTTTAAGAAAACAGAGCTTAGAAATAATATTATGAATCTGTTTAAACTTTCAAATTTTTTATCTCAATTAAGTAACCTACTCTTTGGGAGTTATGAAAGTTTAAACAGCTTCTATTTCTAATGTCTGATTTTTTATAGAGTAATATGTAGTTTTTAATTAAAAACTCTATCAAATATCTCCAAGTTGTGGGCGCATGATAATTTCCTCCACAACAGTCTGATTTGAAAGAGAATAAACAGAATAAATACTCTGAGCAATATCATTAGAGGGCATAAAACGCTCCTCTGGCAAACCAGCACCCTCCCAACTTGATGTATAAGTAGGGCCAGGCATAACCGAAGTAACCTTTATGTTGTCTTCTTTGAGTTCTTGACGCAAAACCTTTGTCATTCCATGAAGCGCAAATTTGGAAATACAGTAACTACCTCCATTTGGATAGGCTGTAATGCTTGCTGTGGAACAAATATTAAACAAGTGACCATTTTTTCGCTCTATCAAAATAGGAGCTATTATGCGTGTAAGATGATAAGCACTAAATAAATTGGTGTGTATTTGAAATTCAAAGTTCCCTTCTTCTTCTTCTAATATTTTTCCTGGAATAAAAACACCTGTATTATTTACCATTACTTCGAAGCCTTTTTTTATAGAATTTTCTTTTTTAGCCTCTTTTTCGTTTAGTAAAATAATTTTTTTTGCATATTCTCCAAAAGAAATAATATCTTCTTTTTTGGATAAATCGGCTTGTCTGTAATACAAAACGACAGGGTTTTCTTTGGTAGAATATTTTGTTTCTAACTCTTTTTTGAGAGCAAAGAGTTCTTCATTGTTTCTAGAGCAAGTGATGGCATCGTGTCCATTTTGCATAAATTTTTCTAGGATTGCTTTTCCTATTCCTTTTGTTCCACCAGTTACGAGTATCATATTTTATTTGTTTTTTTTATAATTATTTTCTTTTTACCACAATGTTTCCCAAAACAAGAATATCCATTTTGGTACGTAAAAAGCAGTTTAATGCTTCTTGTGGTGTATTTACAATTGGTTCGTTTTCATTGAAAGAAGTATTTAAAAGAAGAGGTACATCTGTTTTTTTTCTGAATGTATTAATGAGTTCATGGTAACGTGGATTTGTACTTTTACTTACAGTCTGTAAGCGTCCAGTTCCATCTACGTGTGTAACAGCAGGGATTATGTTATGTTTTTCTGCCTTGATAGGATATACTTTTTCCATAAATGGAACTTTGTCAGCATTTTCGAAATATTCTTCTACATATTCTTCTAAAATAGAAGGCGCAAAAGGACGAAAACTTTCTCTACGTTTAATTTTTTGGTTTAATAATTCTTTAGCATCTTTACGGCGTGGGTCAACTAAAATTGAACGATTTCCCAATGCTCTAGGTCCAAATTCGGCACTTCCTTGAAACCAGCCAATCACGCCAGCATTAAGGATTGAATCTACAACTATTTTGTATAATTCATCATCACTCAAAATTGAATATTGAATATTTTTTGCTATTTCTTTAGTTAATTTTTCATGTTTTAAAATAACTTCTATTTCAAGGTCTGAATACTTACTTCCTGTATAAGCATGCCAGATAGGCTCTACTCTAGGCTTTTTGAGCTCTTGATTATAAAAAAATAAAGCTGAACCCAAAGCTGTTCCTGCATCATGTCCTGCACTCGGAATATAAACATTCTTGAAAGGAGTATTTTTCAAAATTTTGCCATTTGCAACGGAATTTTGAGCAACTCCACCAGCAACACATAAATTATCTAACCCTGTTTTTTTATGTAAATGGGTAAGAATATGAAATATAATTTTTTCAGTCATGCGCTGCACAGAAGTTGCTAAATTGATATGTTTTTGGGTTAATTTTTCATCTTTTGTGCGCATTTTTCCAAATTTCTCTATCATTTTATCAGAAAAAATAGCTTCGATAGTTGGATATCCACTTTCCCATGCCATTGTAACACCTTCTTTTGCATGTTTAAAATAAGTAGTATTAAGCTCAAAGAGACCATTAGGCAATAGAAAAATAACATCTTCTAGTTCTTTTAAATAAGTTGGTTCTCCATAAGGGGCAAGTCCCATCACTTTATATTCATCACCATATTTATCAAATCCAAGGTATTGAGTAAAAGCAGTATAAAAAATTCCTAATGAATGAGGATAAATAACATTGTCTAAAACTACAATTTGATTTTCTTTTCCTTTTCCTGTCATAGTAGAAGTAAAATCTCCAAAACCATCAATGGATAATAACGCTGCTTCTTCGAAAGGAGAAACAAAAAAAGCACTTGCCAAATGGCTACGATGATGTTCTATATTCTTTACTTCTCCTTTTATTTTTGAAATAGGAATATCAAATGCACTAGATAACTCTTCTTTTATATTTGAAACTTTTCTGGAATTTGTAAAACGATTTATTAGTGTATTAAGGCTTACCCCTTTTTTTATTGTATGAATAATTTTCTTATGTAAATTAGCTGAGGGATTACGAGAAATTGTAATATAATCTACTTCTTCAATGGAAATATTAGCTTCTTTTAAACAAAATTTGATAGCTTCAGTAGGAAAACCAGCCCAATGTTTAATGCGTCTAATACGTTCTTCTTCTGTGGCAGCAATCAATTTTCCATCTTTGAGGATACAGGCAGAAGAATCACCATGGTAGGCATTAAGTCCTAAAATATACATAAATAATAAATGGGAGTAAGAATATAAAAATTATCAATTTCAAATATACTATTAATAAAAACGATTTCTAAAGAGTATGAAATAAAAATGGGAAATTTATTTTTTAGGGAGTTAGTTTAGAGTTTGATAATCTAGTTTTTAGTATCTTTGTTTTTATAAATTTGTGATAGAAATGTTTAAGGTTCATTTATGTTTAATTTGTTTTTAAAAGAAATTCGTTCTTTTTTTAGTTCTTTGATTGGTTACATTGTACTTATTATTTTTTTGGTAGCCATGGGGCTTTTTGTATGGGTTTTTCCTCAAACAAGTATTTTAGAGTATGGTTTTGCTGATTTGTATCCTCTTTTTTCGGTTGCTCCCTATATTTTTTTGTTTTTAATTCCTGCTATTACGATGCGTTGTTTTGCAGAAGAAAAACGAGCTGGAACCATGGAGTTGCTCTTTACTCGTCCTGTTTCAGATTGGGAAATTATTTTAGGAAAATATTTTGCTTCTTGGGCATTGGTTTTATTTGCTCTTTTACCTACATTGATTTATTATTATAGTGTTTATGAATTAGGAAATCCTGTTGGCAATTTGGATAGTGCAGCTTTTGTAGGTTCTTTTATTGGGCTTATTTTGTTGGGAGCAGTTTTTACTTCAATCGGCGTTTTTGCTTCTTCACTTACTGAAAATCAAATTGTAGCTTTTATTATTGCTGTTTTTTTATGTTTCTTTTTATATGAAGGTTTTACCTCGCTTTCTGGGTTAAATGTTTGGTCGGATACAGCTTATTTTATTAGTCAATTAGGCATAGACTTTCATTATCAATCACTGAGTAAAGGCTTGATAGATTCTCGTAATTTGTTATATTTTTTCTCTCTAATTATTTTTATGCTTGGTGCGACACAAGTAGTTTTGAGTAATCGAAAATGGTAATATACATAGAGTTAGTAATCAAGTGTAATCTAAAAAATAGAAGCAAATGTAAATAGTGTTTTATGATTTTTATTCTTTATCTCTAATTATTTTTATGTTACATTTTATTGATTATGTGTTTTTTCTGACTACTTATAAAGAGGCAGGTTCTATCAACCGAGTTGAAGATGCGAGCTATGTAATCCAAGGTTATTTAATGGCAATGCAAGATGAAAAATTAAATGAGTTTATGTTTGACTTTAGTACTTTTTTATGTGCCAAATTAGGGATTGCTGATAGAATTGAATGGAGTAAAGTAATTCGTTTTAATGCCCATTCTGATGCTCATTCTTTACATCTTTTTGAGAATTTTTTCAGAGATTATGTAGATAGTATTTCTTATGAATAAAAAAAGCACTCACTTTATTAAACTATCATTCCCTACCCTAAAAATGAATTTTTTGGTTATTTATAAATTGCACTAATAAGTTATTAAATATAACTATTCAAATGAAATGTCAAAATTATCAAAAGTGCAATTAGTTATAATAACAATTAATGTAAATACCGTTTTTTTTTGAATTTAGGGTGGGGAATGACAGATTAAACTAAGTGAGAGCTTTTTATTTATTTTTGAGCTTTGTTCCAGTTTGTTAAAATAGCATCATAGTTGGCTTTACTTATATTAGAATCCTCAAACATCCAAGCTACATTTGTTATACCTAAGGTGTTCCAATTATCTAGAGATTGATTAAAAGCTGTAGCAGAGTTAAACATATAATTCATATTAGTTACATTTTCTGTATTCCAACTATTAAGAGGTTGATTAAAAGAACGAGCTTTAGAAAACATATGACTCATATCAGTTACATTTTCTGTATTCCATTTTCCAATAGGCTGGTCAAATGAAATAGCATCAGAAAACATAAATATCATATTTGTTACATTTTCTGTATTCCAATCATTAAGAGGTTGGTTAAAAGAAGAAGCAGACTTAAACATTGCTGACATACTAGTTACATTTTCTGTATTCCATTCTCCAATAGGCTGATTAAAATATCTAGTATCTTGAAACATACGAAACATTCTCACAACATTTGAAGTGTTCCATTTTCCAATGGGTTTGTCAAATGAATAGGCATTGGAAAACATATAACTCATATCAGTTACATTTTCTGTATTCCATTCCCCAATAGGCTGGTCAAATGAAATAGCATCAGAAAACATTGTCGACATATTGGTTACATTTGAAGTGTTCCATTTTCCAATAGGTTGATTAAACTTTACAGCCTTATAAAACATTGAACTCATATCAGTAATATTAGAAGTGTTCCAATTGTTCATGGTTATATTTCCTTTTAAAAAAACGCAATGTGCAAACATATAAGACATATCTTTTACGTTTTCCAAATTGGGAATATCAGTGGCGTTATAAGTAAGATGTACGCAATCATAAAAAGTAAATTTCATAGATTTCCATTGAATACTGCCCCATTCTTCAATACTTCTAAGTTCTTCATTTTGGTAACTATTTTTCATGTAAAAGTGAGGAAAAGTTCCAGTAATTGCTATTTCATAGATGCTATTTTTTTCTAAATTTTTAATAGTATATTTGTCTTTTTGATTTTGGGCATTACCATCTCCTACTCCTTTGTTGGTAAGGTTTTTCCAAGTAACAGAATAATTGTAATCCAGTTTAGGATTAGTAGGAATTATAATTTGCCCCTCTGTATTTTTCCAAGTAGTTCGAAATGCTTGAGAATAAACTGTGTGGGTGGTAATTAAAGAAAGAAAAAAGAGAGAAATTAGAAGTATATTTTTCATAGATATTATGTTAAGGATAAGTAATAAAATTTAGGTAATTTATTTTTTATCTAATAAGATGCCAAAAAATTACCCAATACAAACCTCAGTTAAATCAACCAAATACGTTTGAGCTACTCTTTGCACATCTTCAATAGTTACTTTTCTTAGTTTAGTGATATAGTTATTATAGTAGTCAGAGTTAAGGCTGTATAAATGAATATCTTGAATTTTGTCCATAACAGCAAAAGCAGTTGAGAGCGAACCCAAAAAGTTTCCACTCATATAATTTTTAACATTCTCTAATTCTTCTTCTGAAATAGGCTCATTTTTTAGACGTTCGATTTCTTTATAAATTTCAGCAACAGCATCTTGATAAATCTCTTTTTTTACATCAGTACCAATAAGAAAATAAGAGCCATTTTTGAAAGCTAAATCCCTTGATGAAATCCCATAAGTATATCCTTTATCTTCTCTAATATTTTGCATTAATCTTGAACCAAAATACCCTCCCAAAATCATATTCATAACCTTAAAAGGAATATAATCAGAATGTTTTTGATTGAATAAAAGCTTTCCTATTCGAATAGAAGTTTGTACATTATCTTCAATTTCTTTATAAATTTTGCTAACCGAATTAGTTGGATTTTGAAGCGTTTTCTTATCTTTTTTATCAGATTTTATTTCAAAACTCTCAATAAAATCAGTGATGTGTTTTTCAGAATAAGCATCAATATCACCAACTAAATAGGCTTCAAAAGAATTTGATTGTATATTGTTTTTATAAAATTTAATTAAATCATCTCTTTCAATAGCCCTAATATTTTCTTCACTTGAGGAATTGGAATAAGGGTGGTTTTCTTTAAATAATTCTTCTTTAATTTTAACAGTAGCCAAATACGCAGTTCTTTCTTCCTGTATTTTTAAATTCTGAACAGAACGATTCTTTAAATTATCTAATTCTGATTGAGGAAAAGTTGGCTCTTGTAATACTTCTTTTAATAAAGGCAAAAGATGTTCTAAATGCTTGCCCAACATATAAAAAGAAACAATCGTAAAATCATGACCCGAATCTATATTAATGGAAGCACCATAAAATGAAATAGTATCAGCAATTTGTTTTCCTGTCTTTGTTGTTGTGCCTTCTAATAACATTTTTGCCATAAAAGAAGCCTCTCCTATCTTTTTTTCTTGACATTTTCCTGCCTCAAATACAATTTGTAAACCCAAAACAGGTTGGTTTTTGGTAATTAATTGATGAAAAAGAATATCATTTTTGAGATTTTGCGTATTTATTTCTGGAAGTTTATGAGATTTGATGAGTTGAAAATCAGGAGCTGTCTTACGGTCAAGCATAAAGTATTTTTGGTAAATGACTTATAAAAAAAGCTAATATTTTTGAGAATATTAAGCATACATAAATTTTAGATAGGCGAAAATAACCATTTTTTACTCAATCTTCTACAAGAATTTGATAAAATAATTTTTTTAGAAAAATCAAACTATTTTTATATTCTGACGTTTTAAAACTAAACTAAAGTCAAAAAACAATTTGAAAACCAAAGTGAAAAATTAGAAATATAAAAAATAATTTTTGTATTTTTACTTTTAATCAAGCTAATTATAAAAAATAAATACAGATTCTATGAAAGACATGATGAAGATGTTTGGAAAAGTACGTGAAATGCAATCCAAATTACAGGAAGTACAAGACCAACTCGTAAATATTACAGCCGAAGGAGAGGCAGGAGGAGGAATGGTAAAGGCAGTTGCTAATGGCAAAAAACAAGTTATTAAATTGGATATTGACCCAGATATTATCAAATCAGATGATAAAGAAATGTTGCAAGATTTGATAGTTGCTGCTGTAAATAAAGCATTAGAATCGGCAGAAGAAAAAAGTAAAGAACACATGCAAAAAAGTACAGAAGGAATGATGCCTAATATTCCAGGAATGGATTTGGGTGGAATGGGAATGTAAAAAAATTGTAATCTGTAACAGATTAAGATAAAAGGAGAAGTGAGCAGGGCAGGGATGTCATTCATTGACGGGCTTGTACCTGTGTTTTCTCTCCTTATTTTATTAGAAAATAAAAAAATGGATTCTGAATTTATATTTATTCAGAATCCATTTTTTGTTTTGGCTTCAATTTTAGAAAAGATAATTTATTTTTTTTAAATAAGGGAAATATATAACTCAATGATTTTTAAGTAGTTATTGAAAGGATAAAAAAAAATGATAAAATAAATTGAAAAAAAGATGTTTTTTACTTGCATCTCCAAAAAAAAATAGTACCTTTGCATCGTGGTCGGCGTGACTAGCTCCTGTTGAACTCCCCCAGGGTCGGAAGGCAGCAAGGGTAGATGGTTGAGCGGTGTATTGTCGGCTACATTTTTAAAATATTGTTGGATTTGTATTAGTTCTATTTTATATAAAAACGATACAATTCTATCCTACTAAAAAAGCATTTCTAATTAATTTTGGAAATGCTTTTTTTGTGCCTAAAATTTGTATTTCAAAAAATAGAATTAGAGTTTGTAAAAAGCCAAAAAATCAATATATTGAACATTTATTAAAAAAATAACAAAATCTTATCCTAACTTTCTTGATTCATACATTATGAAAACACAAACCATAACAGAGCTATCTGCTGTTGATATTTTAAAAGGAATAAAGAAAAATGAGTTTAAAATTTCTGAAGTTGTAGAGGCTCATATTTCAAAAATTGAAGAAATAAATCCAGACTTAAATGCAATAGCTGTTCCTTTATATGAGCAAGCAAAAGAGAAAGCTCAAAAATTAGATAATCAAAAAACTCAAAATAAAAAAATGCCTCTTTTAGGGTTACCAGTAACAATAAAAGACCATGTGCAAGTAAAAGGAGCTATTTCTACATTTGGACTAAAAGGATTAGAAGGAAATATTAATCAAAATAATGCTACTGTTGTTCAACGCTTAGAAGATGCTGGGGCGATTGTTTTAGGAGTTAGTAATATGGCAGAGTTTGGTGGGGCATATGAAACAAATAATTTGATTTATGGAAGAACAAATAATCCATACGACCTCAATCGTACATCTGGAGGTAGTAGTGGGGGCGAATCTGCTTTGATTGCTGCACAAGGCTCACCTTTAGGAATTGGTACAGATGCAGGAGGAAGTATTCGTGTCCCTGCCCATTATACAGGAATTGTGGGCATAAAGCCTACTCGTGGGCGTGTTCCTCTTACAGGGATTTTGCCAGAAACAAACGGAATGATTAGCTTTTTGGCATATATTTCTCCGATGGCTCGTTATGTAGATGATGTCGAATTTGTGTATCATCAACTTATCGGAAACGACAAACAAGACCCACGTTCTATTACATATCCACTAGAGTCAAGTCAAAAAATTGATATAAAAAATCTCAAAATTGCTTATTATACAGGACTTGAAGGAATTGCGCAAATTGATTCGGATACCTCAACAACAATAAATAATGTTATCACTGCCTTAAAAAAAGATACTCATTCGGTAGAAGAAATCAATCCTATTTTTTTAGAAAAAGCTTTTTCTACGTGGTTTACATTATTTACTGGTGGTGCAGGAAGTGGCTCTACAAAGTTTGCATTAGAGCAGTTTTTTAATACAAAAGAATACGGTGTTGTCTTACAAAACCTTCTTGCTACAATGGATAAACCTGAAAATATAGCTTCTCTAAACGATTTTCACATGTTTTTGATGCAGTGGGATATTATTGCAAAACAAATGAATAGAGTTTTTCAAAGTGCAGATATTATCATTTCGCCTGTTTCGACGACAGCAGCCCCTTTACACGGAGCAACTTATGATAAAATGAGTGATTTTGTTTATACACAGCTTCATAATCTTTCTGGATTACCTACTTTGGTAGTTCGTTGTGGAACTTCAAAAGAGGGATTGCCGATTGGCGTTCAGATTACGGCAAATATGTATCGTGAAGATATTTGTTTTGCTGTTGGAAAGCATTTAGAAACAATTTTTGGAGGTTATAAAGCTCCTAAATAACAATATCAGTACATCTCAAAGTATGAAAAAATATTTCTTCTTTGAGATGTATTAATAATGGTTTGAAAATTATTTTCTAAGTGTTGTATCTTTTATGGTAGCTTCTTTGTTATAACTTTCTTTTTGGTCGTAATAATTATTTGCCTTCATACTTGAGTCTTTTTCTAATTGATTGATGGAAGAATCTTTTTTCTTTCCAATATTTTTACGAATCGTAGAAACAATCTTTTCGGAAGGCGTAGAAACTTTCAACTGATGACGGTCAGAAAAAAGAACAAAGAAAAATTTTAGAAAAACAAACAAACCCACAAAAATAATTGTAGGTAAAATAACTACTAAAACTTTAGAGTTTGCTATATATCTGAAAAATTGTAACATTGATTAGTAATAATTACGAACTGAAAATATTTGGGATAATAAAATTCTGGGTGGTGTTTGAAAAAAATAAGATAGGTTGTTTAGTTGTTTGCTACTCTGAAATGCTTTAATAAAAATCATATTTTGTACAACACCATCAAATTCTGATTTTAATTCAACATTTTTTCTAATTTTGATGCTGCTTCAAAAAGCAAATTTTCGCTATCTGGGAGGCAGCAAAGCATTACAGAAGTAGGCAAACCAGTTTTTCTATCTCTATATTTCCACGCAGGAATAGTAATAGAAGGCAAATTCATTACATTTGTGAAAATCATAGGTGAAAAAATATTAGGAACTAAAGGCGACATATCAATTTGAATACTTTGATTATGTTTTAATGCAATATCTCCTGAAGTAGGCAAAAGTAAAACTCCGTTTTTTCCTATTTGTTGATATAGCTTTTCTTTTTCTTGTCTGCAAAATTGAATTAATTTTTCTAAATCTGTATCTGATGGCTCTAAAAATTTGGAAGCCAAAAGCACAGAGTAAATCTCACCCGAAACAGTTTTTTCTCCAATTACTCTCCTCAAAGATTCTACAAAAACAGAAAGACCTACATTTTTTTCATTTTTAAGCCAATCTTTCAACCCAAATTTCATTGCCTTTATCATCATTTTGCCAAAGTTCCAATGAAGTTTTCCAATATTTTTTATTTCTAGGTTTCTAGGTGTTAGTCCTTCATTCAAAAGAGTTTGTTTTGCTTTTATCAAAACTTCTTTTATGGTTTCATTTCTAATTTCTGAATCAAAATCAGTACTTATGAGAAGTTCAGCCGTATTCAAATCATTATTACCTGTTGAAGGATTATCAGCAATTACCTCATAAACTAATTTTGCATCTCTGACCGAGTGCGCAATAGGGCCTGCTGCCAACCAGTCATTTAAGTAAAAACCATCTTCTTCTATAAACGGAAAAATACCCTGTTTGCTTACAGCTCTGCCAGCAGGTTTGAAGCCCACCAAACCACAACAATGAGCAGGATAACGGATAGAACCTCCAATATCTGTTCCGATGCCAACCACCGAACCACCAGAAGCAATCAAAGCACTTTCTCCTCCCGAAGAACCACCTGGAATATAATTTTCTAAATAAGGATTTTTTGTAACTCCAAAAAGAGGGCTTTTTGTTTCGTGTCCGAAGCTAAATTCGGGTGTATTGGTGCGAGCAATAATAATTGCACCTTCTTTTTTTAATCGTTGGACAATCACAGCATCGTCTTTGACTCTCTTGCTTGGCATTCGGATTGAGCCTCCTGTTACTTCTTGTCCTTTTATTCCTATTGGTTCTTTGAGTGAAATAGGGATTCCTTCTAATTTCCCTCTTTTTTTTGTTGGCTTTTTTTCAGTGATTTTTTTTGCTTCTTCTAAGGCTTCTTTTGCAAAAAGCTGTGTTACGGCATTTATTTTTTCATGATTATCAGCAATATTCCTCAATGATTTTTCCATTACATCAAGAGGAGTTGTTTTTTTGTTTTCAAAATCCTCTAAAAGTGAAATTGCATCAGAAAATTCTTTTGTATCTAGTGGACGAGTAAAGTTGTGATTTCTCATTATCAAGGTATAATTTTTTTAAGAATAAGTAACTAAACAGAATTAAGTGTAAATATTTTTGATTTTGTTCAAGTCTGTATTTAAGGTCTGACCAATTTAAAATACAAGATTTGGTATATTTAATTTGTATCTTTACTTAATTAACTGGAGTTACGTAGAATCTTGTACTACTATATTGTAAGACAAATTTGCAAACCGTGTTCTGTGGCACACAGAACAATAAGTGCGTAACTCCAGTTAATTAAGTATAAAGCAAAATTTTTAAAATTTGTTTTAATAATCAAAAGGTAGAGGGTAGTTTTATATTTATTTAAAAAAATAAGAAATGAGTAGAATTAAATCCCAGACTACGCCCTATCAGTTCAGCAAATCTAAGATTTGCGAGTGTAAAGGCATTCCAAACCAAAGAAAAATAGAGTTTCAAAAAAGAAACTCTATTTTTTTTGTCTATCTATTTCACTTTTTAAAAATAAACCTATCATTCTACATTTATTTTACAGATATTTGTAACCAAAACCTCGTTGAGGGCAACGCCTCAAAGACGGTTCAAAATAAAAATCAAGGAATTGTAGCTTTGATTATTTCTAACCCCAAAAAACAGGTTATTGCATTTGTAAGCAATAGCTAAACCAACTTTATGAGCGAAATTAATGTAACTCTTCCAGATGGAAGTATCCGAAATTATCCACAAGGCACAAATGCCTTTGATGTAGCAAAGAGTATTAGTGAAGGATTAGCAAGAAACGTACTTGCAGCCGAAGTAAATGGCGAAGTATGGGATTCTACTAGAGAATTACCAGAAAAAACAGCCTTAAAACTGCTTACTTGGAATGATGATAATGGAAAAATGGCGTTTTGGCATTCTTCTGCTCACCTTTTGGCTGAAGCTTTAGAAGCACTTTATGAAAATGTGAAATTTGCTATTGGTCCTCCTATCGAAAACGGCTTTTATTACGATGTAGATTTTGGAGAAAAAACATTTTCATCAGACGATTTGCCAAAAATTGAAAAGAAGATAAAAGAACTTGCCAAGCAAAAAAATCAATTTGTAAGAAAAGAAGTTTCGAAAGATGATGCAATTTCATATTTCACAGAAAAACAAGACCCTTACAAATTAGAAATGATTGAAGCCTTAGAAGACGGTTCAATTACATTTTATACACAAGGAAACTTTACAGATTTGTGCCGTGGACCTCATATTCCACATACAGGCGCAGTCAAAGCAGTAAAACTATTAAGTGTGGCTGGTGCGTATTGGCGTGGCGATGAAAACCGTCAGCAGCTTACACGTATCTACGGAATTACATTTCCAAAAGAAAAAGAACTGAAAGAATATCTACATCAGTTAGAAGAAGCCAAAAAACGAGACCACCGAAAATTAGGAAAAGAGCTAGAACTTTTTACTTTTTCTGAAAAGGTAGGCTTAGGACTTCCTTTGTGGTTGCCAAAAGGAGCAATGCTTAGAGAGCGTTTAGAACAGTTTTTGAAAAAAGAACAAGTAAAACGTGGTTACGACCCTGTTGTTACACCACATATCGGAAATAAAAATCTGTATATTACTTCTGGACACTACGAAAAATATGGAGAGGATTCTTTTCAGCCTATACAAACACCAGCAGAAAATGAAGAGTTTTTCTTGAAGCCAATGAACTGTCCACATCATTGTGAAATTTATAAGACAAAACCACATTCATATCGTGATTTGCCGTTGCGTTTGGCAGAGTTTGGAACAGTTTATCGTTATGAGCAAAGTGGAGAATTGCACGGACTTACTCGTGTACGTGGATTTACGCAAGATGATGCACATATTTTCTGTACACCAGAACAAGTAAAAGATGAATTTAAAAGTGTAATAGATTTAGTTCTTTACGTCTTTAAAGTATTTGGTTTTACTGAATATTCGGCGCAAGTTTCGCTCCGTGACCCAGAAAATAAAACAAAATATGTAGGCGAAGATGCAAATTGGAATTTGGCAGAACAACAAATCAAAGAAGCAGCAGCAGAAAAAGGCTTAAATACAGTTATCGAATATGGAGAAGCAGCATTTTATGGTCCTAAATTGGATTTTATGGTGCGTGATGCGATTGGTAGAAAATGGCAATTAGGAACAATCCAAGTAGATTATAATCTTCCAGAGCGTTTTGAGTTGGAATATACAGGCTCGGACAATAAACCACACCGTCCAGTAATGATTCATCGTGCGCCTTTTGGTTCGATTGAGCGTTTTGTAGCTATTTTGATTGAAAGTACAGGAGGAAATTTCCCTCTTTGGCTTTCCCCTGACCAAATCGTTGTATTACCGATTTCAGAGCGTTTTAATGATTATGCGAAAAATATTGTTCAAAAATTACTACAAAAAGATATTCGTGGTAGTGTAGATGAGCGCAATGAGAAAATTGGTCGCAAAATTCGTGATGCAGAAGTTGCTAAAACTCCATATATGCTTTTGGTTGGCGAAAAAGAAGTAGAATCAAATACTATTTCTATTCGTAAAAAAGGCGAAGGCGATTTGGGTACAATGACTGTTGAAGAATTTACAACACATTTTATCAATGCTGTTGATACTGAATTGGCTGAATAAAATTGAATTAAAAAATATTTTTTTAACCTATTGAATATAATTCAATAGGTTTTTTTTTGACTTACTTTTTATTTAAAGGGAGAAAAAATGTATCATACGATACATTTTCGCATCTTAAAAGGCACGCTACTTTTTCAATGATTCTGCTGTTTTAACAAGACGAATAAACTCGCCTCTATATCCTTCTTCGTCTTTTGTTTTGGCATTTGGAGCATTTTTTAAAATCCATTTATACAAATCAGAATCTTTTTCTTTCTTGTATTTTGAATTTGTCAAAAGCATTCCAAACATAGCTACTGCATTTGTCCAAACAAAATTTTCAGAGTTATTTGTCTTTATTTCATTCATAATGACTTCTTCAAACTTTGTACTTTTCTTTCCATCTGGTTGCTTGTAACGAAATTTTACGGTCATCAATTCTTGGCTTCCTGCTGCTTTCGAAACTTGAGAATTTTGATATTTTAATCGTTTATCTTTTTTAGATGCTTTTGGTAAAAAATTAGATTTTACACCAACAGGAATAATTTCATAAAGTGCCGTTACGGTATGCCCTACACCTATTTCTCCAGCATCTTTTGTGTCATCATCAAAATCTTCTTCATTCAAAAGACGGTTTTCATAACCTACCAAACGATATGCAGCCACATAATTTGGATTAAATTCAATTTGAATCTTGACATCTTTTGCCAGTGTAAAAAGCGTACCCGAAAATTCGGTAACAAGCATTTTTCTAGCTTCTTGAAAATCATCAATATAACCATAATTTCCATTTCCTTTATCTGCCAATGTTTCTAATTTTGAGTCTTTATAATTTCCCATTCCAAAACCCAAACACGTCAAGAAAACACCACTTTCACGCTCTTTTTCTATCAATCTTTGCATATCGCCATCAGAAGAAGAACCTACATTAAAATCGCCATCGGTACATAAAATAACACGATTTGTTCCGTCTTTAATAAAATTTTCTTTTGCAATTTTGTAGGCAAGTTCTATTCCTTGTCCTCCTGCTGTGCTTCCCCCTGCGTTTAGTTTGTCTAAGGCAGCAATAATTTCTTCTTTTTTAGTTCCAGAAGTGGAAGGCAAAACTACGCCTGCTGCGCCTGCATAAACAACAATAGAAACTCTATCTTTTTCTCTCAATTCTTTTACTAATTCTGTCAAGCCTTTTTTGAGTAATGGTAATTTGTTTGAGCTACTCATCGAACCCGAAACATCAAGTAGAAAAACAATATTGCTATTTGGTAAATTTTCTTTTTTGATTTTTTTGGCTTGCAAACCTACCAAAACAAGTTTGTGATTTTCATTCCAAGCACAATTTCCGTACTCTGTCGTAACCCCAAAAGGGTGCTTTCCTGTTGGTTCTTGATAATCATAATTGAAATAATTTATCATTTCTTCTACTCTAACGGCATCTTGTGGTGGCATTTCTCCATCATTCAAAAAGCGACGAACATTTGAATAAGAAGCCCTATCGACATCAATCGAAAAGGTAGAAAGTGGATTTTGAGAAACAGAACTAAAACCATTTTCTTCTTTATTTGCATAACTTTCTGTATTTGCTTCTTTGTAAGACGTATTTTTTGATTTTCGTTTTGTTCTGCTACTGTTTCCTCTTATGCGAACACCTGCTACTCTGCCTGCAAGAGAGTTTACCGAACGTTCTCTTTTTATTTTATGATTTGTAACTATAACCTCATTAAGTTGAGAATCTTCATTCATTATTACATCAATAACTGTTTGTGTTCCAATACTAACTTCTTTATTTTTAAATCCTACAAACATAAAAACTAAAACATCATTTCCTTCAAGAACTGTAATTGAATATTTTCCATCAAAATCAGTAACTGTTCCTTGTGTTGTTCCTTTTATTTGAACACTTACTCCCGGTAATGCTCCATCAGCACTTGTAACTGTTCCTGTAATAGTTCGCTGTGAAAAGGCAAAATCTGAAATAAAATAACTTCCCAAAAGTAAGAGAATTGTAAATAGGTAATTGTATTTTTTCATTTTTTAAATAAATTAGTGAGTGAAATTATTTTTTTTGATAAAATAATATTTTGTGGAAAAGGGGGCAAAATTATCAGTTGTCTTTCTATTTTCCTATTCGTAAAAAAACTTAATAATGTTGCAAAAGAATTTTGAAAATTTTCTTTGTAGAAATTGCAAAACCTTTTAAAATGCCTAATTTTGTTGTATAAAACAGAAATCAGAATTTCATTTTTATACTAGATGAAAACGTTCCAATTATTCCATAAAAAAAATTGTAATTACTTAAAATCGATATGAGTCAAAAAACAACTTTACGCCAATTTCTCAAAAATAACGAAGCAAACCTTCCTGCTCCACTTTCTGAAATAGACCACTTATTACATTCGATTGCTCGCACAGCCAAAACTGTTCATGCACATGTTACTCGTGCAGCTATTACGGATTTGTACGGAACGGCAGGTTCTAGTAATATTCAAGGTGAAGAACAGCAAAAATTAGATGTTCTTGCCAACACACTTTTTGTTACTACTTTCAGAGAAAGTAATTTGGTGTGTGTGGTAGGTTCGGAAGAAGAAGAAGAAATTATTTTGATGGATAATAATGAGGCTGAATATGTCGTGGCAATGGACCCTTTGGACGGCTCTTCAAATATTGATGTAAATGTTTCGATAGGAACAATTTTTTCAGTTTTTAAGCGCAAATCTGAAAAAGGAACAAAGCCAAAAGTAGAAGATGTTTTGCAAAAAGGTACGGAGCAGCTCATTGGTGGTTATGTTTTGTATGGAACGGCTACAGCTTTTGTTTTCACAACAGGAAATGGTGTTCATATTTTTACCTACGACCCAAAAGGAGGAGAGTTTTTGCTTACACATACTAATTTAGAAATTGTAAAAGATAGCAAAACGTATTCTTGTAATGAAGGTGGGTTTTTAGGTTTTACAGAAGGCGTAAAAAAATACATTGAATTTTGTAAAGAAGAAGGAGAATACAAAGCTCGTTATATTGGTTCTTTGGTGGCTGATTTTCATAGAAATATGCTAAAAGGTGGGATTTTTATCTATCCAAGCACTCAAAAAACACCAAAAGGAAAACTGCGTTTGTTGTATGAATGCAATCCGTTGGCATTTATTGCCGAACAAGCAGGAGGAAAAGCGTATGATGGGCGTGTACGCATAATGGAAATTGAACCCGAATCTTTGCACCAACGAACTACCTATTATGTAGGTTCTTCAAATATGGTTGATAAGGCTTTGGAGTTAATTGAAACTCACGAATAAGTAAAGTAAGCAGTGAAATTGTAAATCTCTAAAAGGCAGCTTTTTAACTTTGACAGTCTTTTCACAAGGCTGTCAATAGTTTTTAAAAATGGCAAACCAAAACCTTTTGATTATGAAGAAATAGAATAGAATTAGCTATTTATTAAAAAAAATAAAAATCAGTTTTAAAAAATACTATTGTTACATAAGTTGTAATGATAGTATTTTTTTTGCACAAAGTCTAATTTAAAAAGTCTGTTTATGTGAAATTTTATTCGTCCTTTCTTTTATTTATTTCGTAAAGAATGAAAAGAATAATTCTAATTTATTCAAAAAAAAATCGTATTTTTCTAAAATAGAATTACCAAAATATACCTTGCCGTTGTCGGTGTCCCACCGATGACTTCTAAACCCAAATTATCTACTACTCTTACTTATGGACAAAAAACAACAAATAGAAGAACTCTTACGAAAACTCTATATTGTAGAATCAAAACAAACTGTTTTTGGTAGAGAAATCAAAAAATTACGTGTAGAAATTGAAGGATTAAAAAATGAAACTTCTTTAAAAAGCAAAGTAGAAGAAGAATCAATTTTAAAACAAAAACCAGCTTTTAGAGATATTCCATCTGATTTTCCTTCAGAAGAACAAGAAAATAAAGATTTTACAAGAAGAAAAAAACCTGTTTTTGAAAGACATGCTGATGCTCAAATAAATCAAGAACAAAGACAATCAAAAACACCAAAAACTCATAAAAAATCTAGTATTGAAAAGTTCATTGGTGAAAATGTAATTTATATAATTGGTGTCTTGATTATTGTTTTGGGTGTCGGAATCGGAGTAAAATATGCCATTGATAATGATTTGATTAGTCCACTTACTAGAATAATTTTAGGGTATTTGGTGGGAGCTGGTCTTTTGGGTTTTGCTATTTATTTGAAGGCAAAATATGAAAAATTTAGTGCTGGTCTTTTGAGTGGTGCAATGGCGATTTTTTATTTTGTAACTTTTATGGGTTATGATTTTTATAATCTTTTTCCCAAAGAAATGGCTTTTGGTTTGATGGTCGCTTTTACGGTCTTTACGGTGGTGGCTTCATTGAATTATGATAGACAAATTATTGCTCATATTGGTCTTGTGGGTGCGTATGCAGTTCCGTTTTTGCTTAGTGATGGTTCTGGGCAAGTAATGATTTTGTTTATTTATATGGCAATTATCAACTTAGGTATTTTGGCTATTTCTATCAAAAAATATTGGAAATGGCTCTTTATTAATGCTTTTTCTCTTACTTGGCTTGTTGTTTTGGGTTGGTTTGGTGTAAAATATAATCAAAAAGACCATTTTAGTTTGACTTTGATTTTTTCTACTATTTTCTTTCTTATTTTTTATATTTCATTTTTAGCGTACAAAATTAGAAAAAAGGAAAAGTTTAATTCTGGTGATGTTATTTTGATGCTCATTAATTCATTTATCTTTTATGGAATTGGTTTTGTTACACTTGTCCAAAATATACAAACAGAGAATTTGGTAGGACTTTTTACACTCGGACAAGCAATTATTCATTTTGGAGTGAGTGTAATTTTATATAAAAATAAATTGGCTGATAGGAATTTGTTCTACTTAGCTTCTGGATTAGTTTTGGTTTTTATTACGATTGCTGTTCCTGTTCAACTAGATGGAAACTGGGTTACACTTATTTGGTCGTTGCAGACTGCGCTTTTATTTTGGATTGGCAGAACCAAAAAAGTAGGTGTTTATGAGTCACTTTCATTTCCTTTGATGATTTTGGCTACTTTTAGTATGCTTCAAGATTGGTTTTTTGCGATTGATGCCTCAACAGGAATATATAATTATGAAACTGAAAAAATAGTTTTAAATGAAGTAATGCCTATTTTTAATGTAATTTTTCTTACTTCAGTGGTTTTTGCAGCTTCATTTTTCTTCATTAATTTTATAAATAAAAATGATAAATATGTTTCTGCTTTAGAGGAAAAGGCGAGTAGTTTTGTAAGTTTTATTACTGTTATAATTACCACGATTTTACTTTTTGCTCTTTATTTGCCTTTAGTTGTTGAAATTTCTGTTTATTTTAATCAGCTTTTTGAGGCTGCAAAGATTGAAATAATGGGAGAAGACAATTATATGCAAACATTTTATAATTATGATTTACAACGTTATCAAGCTATTTGGATTTTCAATTATACCCTTCTTTTCTTTATTGGATTAGGTTTTTATTGTATCAAAAAAGTAAAAAGTCAAATTTCTGTTATTTTGTATTATTTGAGTTCTGCATCTTTACTTTTTATTTTTATGACTGGAGGGCTGCTTGTATTGAGTGAGCTTAGAGAAAGTTATATTGCACAAGAATATGCCAAGTATTATGAAATAGGAAGTTTTAATTTAATTGTTCGTTATATTTCGTATTCGTTTGTAGCTAGTCTTTTGATTATTCTTTTTAGACTTGCAAAACAAGAATATATGAAGTTTAATTTTATTCCTTTTCTTGATTTTATCCTTCATGTTTCTGTTTTGTGGCTGCTGAGTGCCGAACTCATTCATATTCTTAGCCTAACAAGTAACACTGATGTGTATAAACTAGGCTTGAGTATTCTGTGGGGAGTTTATTCGCTTTTTGTTGTGGTTTTGGGAATCTGGAAAAAGAAGAAATATTTGCGTATTGGAGGTTTGGTGTGGTTTGCAGTAACACTTATCAAACTTTTCTTTTATGATATTGCAGCTCTATCAACTATTTCAAAAGTAATTGTCTTTTTATCTTTAGGAGTTCTTCTTCTGATAATTTCATTTTTGTATAATAAATACAAAGACAAAATTGAAGAGTAATTGATGTAATGTTTTTTCCATAATATTGAATCTATAAACTCAATATTATGGAAAAAATAAAATTAGGTAATTATTCAGAAAGAATAAATTTTCTTAAAGCAGCACCATCTAATGTTTCAATTTTGAGTTGATACATTCCACCACTTAATTTGTCAGCAGATATTTTATAACGAGTAGAAGAAATACGTTCTGTTTTTAAATTTATTTGTCTTCCTATTGCATCAATTAATGTAAATTTGGGAGTTCCATTTGGGTTATTTTTTCCAAAATCTAGGAAAAATATACCGTTATTTGGATTTGGGAAAAGTGAAATGCCACGCAATTGGATAGGCTCTTCAATTCCTGTAATCGTAAAAATAATACTCTGTGAAACCGAACTACAACCCGATTGAGAAATAATCAAAAGACTATACTCTCCTGTTTCTGTTGGTGTATAAGTATCATCAAAGGCATTTTGAATAGCTATTCCATCTTTAAGCCATTGATAAGAAATTGATTCTGAACTTGTTATTGAGCTTGTAAGCGTTGTGTTATTTATCAGTTCGATGGATAGTTCGGGCTGTGGAAGAACTCTAATTTCTATTTCATTCGAAAGAGCTGTGCAGCCTCCTGCTGTTACAATTTCGGCAGTATATTTTCCAACTGTCGTAACAGTATAATTTTTTTCATTCTCTAATGCTAATACAACGCCATTTTTTCTCCAACGAATTTGAGGACTACCAGCAAATTCTGAACTAATTTTTAATTGTAAACCAAAAGGCTGATTTTCACAGAAAGTAGTTTGTTGAGGTTCTTCAATTTCGAATACTAGATTTTCGGCACATTCTACATTCAAAATAATTTGTCTTCTTTGAAGGGTAAGTTCAGGTAAGGCAGGATTGGTAACCGAAGCTGTATAAATTCCTGCATCTGCAATTCTGACTCTGTTTATTGTAAATGTTTGAAGGCTAGAAATAGTTTGCTCATTCTTTTTCCATTGATAAATATTTCCATTTCCTTGTGTTTGTACAGTAAAAGAAATTGTTTGATTAATAGTAGCCAAAATATCTTCTTCTTCATTGATAGGGGCTTGTGGCGCATATTCAAAATGTTGTAAATTATGATTTTGATAAGGCAACAAATCATCAAATTCTAAGCTATTTTCAGCAATACGAAATATTGATAAATTAGCTAATTGTTGGATTTGAGATGTTGGTAAAGATGAAATTTTGTTTGTGTTTAGCTCCAAAGTAATAAGATTTGTTAGATTATCTATTGTTGTTGGAAGGCTAGTAATTAGGTTACGATTGCCCTGTAACTCATTTAATTTAGAGAGATTTGTAATCGTATTTGGAAACTCTGAAAGTTGATTATCATTAATATGAAGAATCAATAATTCACTCAAATTTCCTATGGTAGAGGGAAGTGAAACAAATTTATTTTCATCTAAGTATAGGTTTTTTAGGCTAGATAAATTACCGATTGAACTAGGCAACATATCAAGATTATTTCTTGAAAGCCAAAGCGTTTGAAGGTTTTTAAGTTCTCCAAAAGAGGCAGGAACACTGCCCTCAAACAAATTTTTGTCTAAATCTAAATAAACTAATGTTGAGAGCTGACCAATAGTGGAAGGTATTTGCCCTTCCAATTTATTATCGAAAAAGGTCAAATAAACCAATTCGGTAAATAAATCAGCATCAAAAACATCAGGCAAATTACCTACTAAATTTCGCCTTGATAAATCCAATTCTTTTACTTTTTTTCCTTGCAATAATACACCTTCCCACGTAGCAACTGGGTTGTTCAAATTCCAAGAATTTACCCAATTAGAACCACCCGTCTGATTAAAAATTTCTACTAAAGCAAGCGAATCAAATATATCTACAAACCCCTCAACATTGAGTGTAATCTTACGACGTTCTAAGGTCAGCCTTGTAGCTTGTGTATTGGTTATCCTACAAATATATTCACCTGCATCTTCTGGAATAGCATTTGTAATCTCTAAAGTAGCATTTGTTTGTTCTCTCAGAATTATATTATCTTTATACCATTGATAATTATTAAAATCTCCAGCAGTTTGTGAGGTAAAAATTATAGATTCGCCTTGAAGAATGGTAGTATCTTTTGAAGAATAAATTTTGGCTTGAGGAAAATAAGTAAATAAAGGAATAGTGTTTACAAAATCTTCTGCTGATTCAAAATCTAACCGATTGTTTCCGATATTCATATCAAAATTAGATTCATTAATCCTAGAGAAATTTCGCACTGAATTTGGAAGCGTACCTGTAAGATTATTATTGTTTAGATTTAGAGTAACCACCGAACCATAAGCCACTTGAACACCTGCCCAGTTTGCAATAGGCGTGTTCAAATCCCAAGAAACAAACCAATTTTGCCCACCCATAGCATTGTACATATCTACCAAAATAAGCGAATCGTTTGGATTGATATAATAAGGTTCACTTCCTAAAGTCATATAAATATAACCTAGTTGTCCAGAAATAGCACCACTTCCAATTTGAGGTGAAACAATAGCTTCACCGACTACACCAAAATTTTGAAAACCATTAGAGTTACTGCTCATCGCTCCTCCTCCAGAAACTACACTAGCACGCTGTTGAGGTGTGTTTTGGGAGTATGAAAAATCAATATTAATAGATGAAATTAAAAAAATAAAGAAGAAAATTCTGTAAATAGTAGATGTACTCATAAGAAATAATATTATTTTGAACAGCATTTTGTGATTTTTTGGGAATAAAACCTTGCACCATAACAACGTACAATCATTGAATAAGTTGTATGTCAAATTACATAAACTTGAGCAATAATTAAAGCTAGAAGATAAATATTTTTTTTGTTGAAAAAGAGTTATTATTGTCTTTATGAATCTAAATTATTTTTTTTATTGTCTTGTTTTGGGGTAATAGTTTTTATTTTTATTATTTTTTTGATAGGTTTTTCTTCTTCTTTATTTTGTATTGATTGTTTCTTTGAAGTAGGTAATTTTATTTTAATGTTTAATTTAGGTTTAATGCTTGTTTTTTCATTTTGAGAAGCTATTTTTTTTATTTTGATGGCAGGTTTTTTAATTACAATTTTTGGTTTTGTTTTATTATCAATTTCTTTTTGTTCTTTTTTGATAATTGGTTTTTTGATGGTCTTTTGTATTGCTTTTTTTGCTGCTTTTTCAGCTTGAAAATCGTCCCATTCTTTTTGTTTTTCTATTATTTGAGTATCATTTAAGTTTCCAAATTCATAATTCATTTTAGAAATATCTGTTTCACTAAAATCAAATTCTTTTGTCATTGTTAGGCATTCTGTCGGACATACAACAGTACACAAACCACAAAAACAACACTTTGCCATATCAATATCAAATTTGGCAGCATAAAAACGAATCGGCGAGCCGTCGGAAGCCCTTCCCACTTGTTCTGTTCCACGAATTGCATCAATTTCAATGCAATTTACAGGACACACCTCAACACATTTATTACAAACAATACAATCTTCAATTTCATTATGCAATTTGTAGCGTCCATTATCAGGAATTGGCATCATCTCGTGTGGATAACGATTTGTCACAATTCCCAAATTAGAATTGTCATCTTCTTCAAAAGATTGATTTTGAGCAGCAGAAGCACTTCCACTATTATTATTTTCTGATTTGGCAAGACTTCGTATTGATTTTTGAAAATGTTCCCACGTCAAGCCTAAACCTTTTGTTGTGGTTTGGGTAGCTTCTTTCAAATCTTTCCAATATGTTTTTTTATTCTTTTCCATTTTTTGATAGTTCTCTTAGAGCTATTTTATTTTCTTTTTGATTTTTTATGACCCAGTATATTATTGGTATTATCCAAAATAAAAATGGAATACTTAATCTATAATAATTTAACTTTTCTTTTGATAATGATTCTTTATCCAAAATAACGACTATAAAACCAAACACTAGCGCAATTAGAGTCCACCAAAATAGAATATTTGCACGAAGATTAATTTTATCTTTCTGTTTATACGCCACAAAAATACTGAATAAGTAAAGAATAGGTGTGTAAAATAATAATAAAATACCAGAAATAATATATATGTAGCTCAGTGCATACATAAAAAAATTGCTTATTAGTATATCCAAACCCAAAACTAGAATTAAGATACCAAATGGAATATAACCTCTCAAAATAAGAAGGCTATATGGGTTTTTTTGATAGCGATATAATACCCAGTTATGAATAAGAGTACGTAAAAAGTAAGTAATAGGCAACAGTAAAACAAGTATGAAAGAACCTATAGCATCTTCTAATATATTGGTAATGGCAAGTGTCATAAACAGGGTAATAGTAAAAATAAGAACTCCTACCCAGTCTGAAAAGAATATAAATTTGCGTTGAGAAAATTGATGTGAGAGCTTTTCAATAGCAAACCAAGAAATTACTACTGTGAGAAGTAGAATAATGTTTATTTGACCAAAAAGAAGCAAAAATGTTTCTCCAAAAGAGGTTGATTTTACTGTGTAATAAAAAATAATAGATGTTCCTAATAATAATAAAAAGCTGACAAAATAATACAAAAGACCATTAAAATACAATCCTTTTTTCAAATCTACTTTTCCATAATAAAATCCTATAATAGATAAAGAAATAGATGAAGTAAAAGCGACTTTAGCAATATAATCTTCATTCATGATAAGAAAAAACCACCCCATTCCGATAGCAATACCAACAATTATATAAACAATAATTTTGAAATATTTTTGTATAAGAAACAACATATTTAGATAATTAAATATGAGAATACTAAGTAAGAAAACATTCAAGAATAAAAGCCCTTTTGCAATAAAATCGGATAATTCGGAAGGCACTTCTCTATAATCATCTAAAGAAGCTATCTGATAATCAATTCGTTTTTGTGCCGTAAGAGGCTCTATTTTTTGTAAGAGAGGGTCTAACAAATTGGGATATAAAAAAATACTTAGAGTGCGAGCATCATTGTCGTAAGCTACAATATAATTTTTTGTATTTTTGAAAAATAACGTATTTTCATTGAAGTTATAGGCAGATAATAACTGCTCTTTATTTTTTATTAAATTCCATTTTTTGTCTTTAAATTCTATTCTATAATTTGTATCTAGTTCGAAAGTAGGTGTGTTGATAATACCATTCTTTGCTATTTTCTTCAAAGCTATCTCATTAGTCAATAGTTTGTCTTCAATTTTTTGTTTGAATCCATCTTTAGTTATCCTACCAAAGCCATTTTCTTTGAGAGAATCCAATAACTCTCCCTCTTGAGAATAAATAAATATAGATTTATATTCAGAACTATAACTATTTTTAAAGCAACCTACTATCAAAAATGTAGTATCAGCATATTCCTCAAATTTTTCAAAACGAAGGGAATAATTTAACCCATCGTTAGTATCTAGGATTGTTTTTAATGTACGACCATTTTGGTCAAACAAAACGATTTGACTTCCTTTTTGAGGGGGGTACATTTGAGCAGCTATTCTTTTTCCATTTGCAGAAATAGCTAAAATATTAGGCGAGTAAATCTCCAAATCATCTGCTTCATGATAAATTTGACTAAAATTGTCAGGTTCTATCATATTTCCATCTAATTGATTGATAAAACCATCATATTTATCAAATAAATTCAATTTTAATTTTTCATCAATGACTATAAAACTAGAATTGTCTTGACTTGAAACTATACTACGTAATTTATTTTCTATTTTAAATTCAGTAAAAAGGAGCGTTTTTTTATCAATTTTTTGGCTATCAATATTATAACTAAGGTTGTTATTAATCAAAAAATCTGTTTCTATCTGCTGATACAAATTCTTGATAACTAGGGTGTTTTTTGCTTCACTAGCCTTATAGGCTTCGTAAGAAAACTTGAGAGCTTCTTTGGGATAAAATTTTATTAAATCTTTAGCTTCAAAAATCAAATTTTTAATGGCAAGTTCTTTCTGACTTTCATAAGATTTGTACCATTGAGAACCAGCCAAAACAGCCACAGCAAAAATAACAGCAATCGCAACAATAAATAATTGTTTGTTTTTTTCGATGGTAAGATTAACTTTATTTTCTCGTTTTAGGCTTTCTTTTACAAGTTCTTCTTGAAGGGGTGTAATAAATGGAATTTTTTGTTTTTCTTTTGCATCTTCTATCCAATCATTTGCCAAAACAAGCTCATTTCCACGCAAAAGCAAATCATCATTTTTATCAAAATTATTCCATTCGGTAGCCTTATTTTGCCATTTTGTATGCGCTTGCACATGTTCACGGTCTGTGTCAATGGTACGCAAAATTTCGGCAAACTGTCTTTCAAAATGGGTGTGATTGGGTCTGAAATCTATCCACTGAACAGCCGAAAGTGAGTTGTGCAATTCTGTTGTATCTATCTCCCTATATAAAAGAGTAACAAAACGCTTGCCCAGTTTTTGAGCAAAATTTACCTCGTCGGCACAATAGGGCGACAAAATAGATTCAGGAGAAAGAATGAAAATGATATTATCAGCATTTTGTATTCCTTCATAAATTTCTTTTTGAAAATCTGCTCCAGAGGCAATACTTTCTTGGTCAAACCATGTTGTTTTGCCTGCAATTTGTAAATTTTCGTTGAGTTTGCGTGCAATATCTCCATCTGTTCTGGAATAAGAAACAAAAACATCGGTGCGCTCCGAACTACTCTTTACCTGACTTTCTTTTATAAATTCGTCATGAATTTCTAAAGGTTTGTTTGCTTCTCTTTTTTGACCAATTTTGAGCCAAATAGTAGCTTGTTCAAGATTGTGTCCACGCAAAAGCATAGACGGATTTTTATCCTGTTTTTGCCATTTTAAAGCCTGATTAAGTAATATTTTATGCCTTTCAAAATATTCTTTATCAATTTTAAGTATTCCTATTAACTCATCTATATCTTTCTCAAAATCAGTTTTTTCATTTTTAGAAAGTGATATAGCTTCTGTATTATCTGTAAAATCAATGTATTGAATTTCCTTCAAAATAGGAGGGAAATCAACTTCAGGTATCAATTCTAATCTTAATGGAATAATTCGTTTATTCAAAGAAATAGCGTATTCCAATTCTTCGATACAATATTCAGATTTTAAAGATTCTTTTGTAATCATAAAAATCAAATTATCAGCACCTTCTACACCTTTTTTGATAGCTTTATGAAAATCAACACCCGAATTTAGGTCGTTTATGTGCGTCCAAGAAGTGTATCCCTGTAAGGCAAGCATATAAACGATTTGTTCTCTTGTAATATTATTGCCTTCTTTTTCTTTTTCAGCAGAGGCAATAAAAACATCAGTTTGAAGGTTATTTGCATTTTTTTTTGCTTCACTAATAAACCGAACATGCAAATCGGAAGGCAGACAAGGAGGCTGACTGCTCTCAAAACGATTAAAAAGCCATTCGTCGGCTTGCTTTCGTTCATTGGCAACCAAAAGGTGCATCGAATTATGATGATTTTTTTCCCATTCGATAGCTCTTAATAAAATTTTTGTATGATTTTTTACATATTCTTTTTCTTGTTCTAGCAAAGAAAGAACGCCCTCAAATCCTGCATCAAAATCATCAATGGTTTCATAATCATTTTGTTCTTGTTCTTTCTGCCATTGCTGGCGCATATAGACCCAGTTTATTTTGCCAATAGCAGGGTGCATCATATCCCAAACTTCTTTTGTGGTAGGTTCTATTTGAAGAATTGGAATGATTCTTTTCCCTCTTTTTATGGCTAAATCAATTTCTTTTCGGCAATAAATTGATTTTATGGAATGAGGAGCAATAATAAAAATAAAATTATGAGCCGTTTCGATGCCTTCATCAATTTGATTTTGAAAATCGACACCTAGAGGAATGTCATTTTGGTCAAACCAAACTTTATAACCTTTTTCGGTAAGTTGTTGGCACAGTTGGGTAGCAAAAGCCTTTGATTCGGCTCTTCCATAAGAAATAAAAACATCTCTAAAACGAATGTCTAAATTATCTTCTAGTTTGTCTAAAGTAGTTGGTGGAGTAATATTGCTCATAAGTAAAATTTATTTTGACTTCAAAATACTTACTTTTGATGAAGGAAACAAGAAGATAACAATCAGTTTGTCGAAAAATAATAATCTAATCTGTCATTTTCTGAATTACTAAATCTCTGTCAATATCTTTGACTTCCCCTTTTTCACAATAAAAGACTCTTGCAGGGTGTTTTTTGAGAAAATTGTGATGATGAGTTGCCATCAAAACGGCAGTTCCTGTTTTGTTTATTTCTACAAAAACATTTAAAATATCACTTGCAATCGTTGGGTCAAGGTTTCCTGTGGGTTCGTCTGCCAAAACAATTAGAGGGTTGTTGAGCAAGGCTCTTGCAATAGCAACACGTTGTTGTTCTCCTCCCGAAAGCTGGTGAGGCATTTTGTATATCAAATCATCAATACCAACTTGTTTCAAAATTTGGTCTATTTGATGTTGAATAGCTATTTTGTCTGTCCAACCTGTTGCACGCATCACAAAAGCAAGGTTTTCAAAAACACTACGGTCTGTAAATAATTGAAAATCTTGAAAGACAATTCCTATTTTTCTTCTAAGAAATGGAATTTGAGCAGGCTCTAATTGATTAACCCGATAACCAGCTACCACAATTTTTCCATTTTCAATAGGCAAATCAGCATAGAGTGCCTTCAAAATAGTAGATTTTCCACTTCCTGTTTTTCCAATCAAATAAACAAACTCCCCACTAGCCACCTCTAAATTTACGTTTTCAAAAATTGTTCGGCTTTCTTGTGCCAAAAGCACTTCTTGCATACTAGCTACTGAAAAAGATTTTGTCATAATGAAAAAAAGAAAGTGGTAAATAAATCGTTTAAAATGGGATTAAATTTTTACAGAAGTTATCATTTTTGTAGCGTGTTCTTGCCAGTATTTGTATTCTGTACCTGTTACACTAAAATTGACAATCAAAACTTTTCCATTATAAACACTATACAAAACTTGATGATAACGAGATTTTCCACCTTGATTAATGATAGCATTTGGGTCTTCTGGAATTGCTCCAATAAATTCAAACAAAACACCTTCTCTATCACCAATATTGATGATTTGCCCTTCATTTAAGAATTTTATTTTTTCATAAAACGAATTTGCGATTGCTCCTTTATAAAAACCTTTCAAGAGTTCCATATCCATTTCACTTTCTAATCCGATTTCGCCCCATTGAAAAACACTTGAATTTACACCTATTTCAGCTTTTTTATTTGGGCTTCTAAAAATGGCTAAAGGTCTTTTGGGAGTAAAGTATTTTGCTGCAATTTCATCATCCGACATTTCTACAAAATTAGTAGGAATGAGCAATGTTACTCCCTCGCCGATTCGTTTTCTTTTGTATTTGTCAGGCATTTGCCCTGCAAAATTGAATGCTGAAAAAATAATTAGTAATAAAAAAGAAAGAGAGCTTATTTTGAATAGGTTATTTCTATTATTCATAGTTGATTGAAATAATGATTTTGATAGGAAATAAATTTTTTACCGTACCCTACTATTTTTTAAAGTGGCTTTTAGTTGTAGGGCAACATAATATAAGCTGTATTATTTATGCAAAATATATCAATATTATGTTGCTCCACAACTTAAATTTCAAAGCAAAAAAAAATAGGGTATAGTATAATTTTTTAATATATTCTATAATCAAATTATTGTGCCAAAATGAAATTCTTATTTTTACTATTTCTAGTTTTTGGATTTTACTTTTACTTTTTCGGCAGCCGTTTTATTGATTCCAAACCAAGCAAAAAATAATATCAACCAACCAACCAAAAGTATCCAAATAATAGTTGATAGAATAGAAACATTAAAAGGAAATTTGGGAGTTGCTCCATTTTCGATTTGAATAGAAACCAAATAAACCATTATGAAAAGATTGATAAAAATCCCTATTCCTTTTGTCCAAAGTTTGAAATTTTTGAGCAACATTCGGCGAGTGGTTTGGTTTTTTGCCCAAAATTTGCGCTTTGGAATTGGTAAAAAAGCCTCAGGCAAGGTCGGAATGATTGTTCCCAAAATGAGAAGAATGCCATTCAGAACTACAATAGCAGCCAAGAAAAGATAGAAAAAACCATTTTTGGTAAGATTAAAAACGCCACCCACATCATCAATTTGAAGAGTAACAGGAGGTTGAAGAATAGTATTTTCATATAAAAGAACACCCATTACGGCAACCATAGAAAGCATCCAAATAAATTTTATAAACTTTATCATATCAAAATGAGTAGAACTGTAAAACAATATATAAATTAGTAAATTAAGCGACAAAGGTACTAAGAAAGAATAAGACTTATTACCATTGATTAGCAAAATTATTTTATTTTAGTAGTATTTTTAAATCTTCATTTTTATGAAAAATTATTTTATGTTTTTTACCCTAATTTTATTTTTACTATCTTGTAATTGTCATACAGAGGGCAGTGGGGTGGTTTTAGATGGAAAAACTAAAGAACCTTTAGAAAATGTAAAAGTGTCTATTCATTTATCAACTATTCATGATGATAGTTTGAAAATTCCAGTATTGACAGATGAAAATGGAAATTATACACTTTCCCATTCCTATTGTAGCGATTATATGATAGATTTTGATAAGGAGGGATATATTGGTTTTGTAACTTCTCCAAAAAAAAATGACACTATTTTTTTAAATATTAATGATAATAAGAATTATTAAAATAAAAAATCCTAGTATAAAATTAAATTATACTAGGATTTTCTAAAAAATTATTTTTTATGAAAAATTATTTTTGTTTTTTCATTCTAATTAATTTTTCTGCTGGTGGACGCAAAGGCACACAAAAACCAATACTAAAAGTAGCACCTTGATTTGTGATTTTGTAATTATTATTTAACCCATTTTTAGAAGCATCTTGAATGATTTTAGTAGTTTCTTCTGGAATGTCAAAAGGGTCAGTTGCACTCTGAACAGTATTAAGAGCAGCAACATATTCGTTTAAGCCAACTGCATTTTTGTCAGGTTTTTGCGCAGTATTCATAAATCCATAGTAAGCACGAGCTTCTAAGGTAAGATATAAATGAGGAGTAAGTCCGACCAAATAGCTAAAGCCAAAATTAGCTCCTAAATCTACTTGACGAACATCTAAAGGCTCAACATTTTCAGTACCCGAAGCTGCACTCCCAACCAACAAACGAGCCGAAGGACCTGCTAAAATATAAAAATGATTTGGGC
Source organism: uncultured Cytophagales bacterium (assembly GCA_937136415.1). Lineage (GTDB taxonomy): Bacteria > Bacteroidota > Bacteroidia > Cytophagales > Bernardetiaceae > Bernardetia. Next base: position 64,712 of record CAKZOK010000140.1, read on the forward strand.
TGCTTGCCTTTATACGAAGCTGCAACATTGGGTCAAATGAAAAATAATGCAATCCATAATTTTGGCGTTGATTAAAATTAATTGTATCTACTCTACCCATTTGAACATAATTGAGTTCCATACGAAGCCCAATCGATTTTGTAAATTCTTTTCCTGCAAAAACGCCAAACTGACCTCCTGTACGAAATTTTCCATTTGTTGATTCGGATAGTACACTAAGTTGCCCTGTTGTATCTGTTTCGATTTTATCAAAAGAAAGAGGCGCACGAGAAATGGACAATCCTCCCTTAAAACCAGAATAAGAAAAACCCTGTGCTTGCAGTTGATAAGTAAAGGCAAAGCAAAAAAGGAGAGAGAGAAAAAATGTTTTTTTCATAATAATAGTCATAACTAAATTACTTAAATGTATAGGATTTAAAATTTCTTTTTGGTTTAATTTATAATTTTTCTATAAAAATAATTTATAATAAAATTTATCTTAATAAAATCGAACTAAAGTATGCCAAAAATAAGCAATACTCCCTAATTTAACGAGAAAATCTTAAAAAAATTGAATGAAACACTTATTTTGTTACTTTTTTATAGAAATGGTGTAAATAAATACTTTGTTTTTTGTGATTTGATAGATTTTTGAATCAAATTGAAAGATATTATTCATGATTGATGTGTTATTTGGAGGTAATAAAAATTCTTGAATACTTTTGTTATAGAGTCCTTTTTTAATAATTTTTTGACCAGTATTAATTAGAATAAATTCCTTTTCAAAGGAAATAGAAACCCAGTTGGGATATTCTAAAATGGTTTTATAATTACCAAAGTTATCAAAAATCAAAATTCCTTGCCCTTGTACACCCAAAAAAACATGTCCTTGGTAAAATTGCAGATATGAAATTGGATATTCTTCATTCTTTAACAACAAACCTAGAGAAGTTTGAGATAAAATTTGTTTGTTTAATACATCATAATTTTTCAAACTAAAATCAGATTCATCAAAAAACCACAATGTATTATTAGGTGAGGGAACAAGCAAACGAACAAAACCTATTTGATTATAAACACTACTTTCTATCTTTTCAGAAACTTTATAACGTTCTATTTCTGTCAGAAAACGATTCAGAATTACCCATTCTTGCAACTCTTGATAAAAAATAAAAATTTGATTTGGGTTTTTTGTATCAAAATTAGTCGGAACAAAAGAAGAAGAAGGAGAAAAAATAACTTCTGTATTTCCCAAATTATCCAAACGCTTAATTACTCCTTTTTTGTCACAAATATAAATTTTACCATAATAATCAATAGTATTCAAAATAATTTCATTTTCAAAGTTAATGCTTTTATGAAAAGCTAAAGAATCATCTTGAGCAAGAAGAAAATGATGAAATAAGAAGAATAAAATAAATAAAGATATATTTTTCATAAAATAATTTTAAAGTTGTTTTTTTGCAATTTCTATGATTGAATTTATGAAATGAGTTGCTTCTTTTTCCTTTATTTCAGCATAAATTTTTTTATCTTGATTTGCTTTTTGAGCTATATTGTATTTTATGTTTTGGTAATCAAGTCGTGTAGTTATGTTTTTTCGTAGATAATCTCTAAAAAGTAGATGGCGTTTTAGTTCTTCATTTTCAGAGGCACAAACATATAAATGATGAGTAATTGTATCCAAAATTTTGGTTTCATTTGATTGCTTTCTTCTTTTAAAAACTTCTCTGCCTTTTATACCTTGATTTCCATTATGAAAATAATTTAACTTGTTCAATGCTATTTTTATTTCTTCAAAGCTAGAAGTATCAAAATAAATAATATCTATATCGATGATATTTTTGGCAGCCAAATTAGGAACAGAAGTACTTCCTACGTGTTCTATTTTAATGTTTGGTGGCAAAACCGTTTTTAATTTTTCTTTTATTTTTTCAAAATCTTGCTCCCATTTTTTAGTATATTCTTGTATTAACATGTATTTCAAAATTAAGTTTTATATTTATATCTACTCTTACAAACTCCCTTCCCAAACCAAATAATAAAGACAAGGAACAAGCCAAGATGAAATCCAAAAGAGTAAAGTGATTTTTTGATATTTTTTCCAAAAAATAGAATAATTAGTATTTAATCGCTTTTTTACTAAAAGAAAAAGAAATTTATTATTTAAAAAAAATCCAATGAAAAATAAATTAAAGAAAATTAGATAACCAACATAATTATATTTTTGAAAGAAAATATCAAATAAGCATAAATGAGAAGGCAAACCATAAATATACTTTACAAAAAAGAATTTCAGAACATAGACACTCAAAATAATATATAGAAAACCAATTATGAAAAATAACAAATCCCATAAATTATTTGTTTTTGATGATTTGTGGGATTTGTTATTGTTAAAAAGAGAAACAATTAAATTAATTCCTACAAAAAGCCCTGTCAGAATCCAACCAAAAATACCTTCATTGATAAATTTTGAAGAAGTAAGAAAGTTGGCTGCATTTATTTCCTGGCTAAAAAAACTAACACTACAACAAGTTGCAATCAAATCGGGGTTTATATTCCAAAAGTAAAGCAACATCAAAATAAATTCTGCACTTAGACACAAAAAAGCAGGAAAAACTAAATAATATTTTTGAGGTGTCAGAGGATAACTAGGTTCTTTTTTATCCAAAAAGTGCAAAAATAAAAAGCTACTATAAACAAATAAACTTCCTATTTTTAAATACAAAAGAGGGTATCCAAATTGATTAGCTTCAAGCGCACCTGTGGCACACATTGCACCACGTAGAAGTGATGGAATATGTTTGTTGATAGTAATCAAAAAAGCAATTAATGAAAAACTTTGAAACAGAAGCACCAATTCTAAGACTGCACCTATCAAAAAAGTACGTCTTTCTAGGTTAATTTGTATTTCATTATTACTTGAAATATTCCAATTTTTTATAATCTTGAAAATACTTTTCAAAATCATTAATAATAAGAAAAAACAGCAACTTTGAGCCAACAGTTGTGCAATTATCCACGTATCGGTCATGATTTTTATTTTGTTTTGATTTAAGAATTAAGGTTGCTAAATTTTTTACCTTTGACAGACCTATTTTCCACTCTTGATTATATTTTTTATGAAACTTATCAAAGTTACGTTTTTATTTTTTGTTTTGTTTTTCATTTTTATAGGAGGCGATGTATTTTCACAAGTCAATCAAAATTCGAAAGAATATTATCTGACACTCAACAAACCGGGAAAGAAAAAACGTATCCGATTTTATGTAGGAGATGAGTTGAAATTTAAGCTCAAAGGAGAAGGTTTTAAAAGAAAAGCCACAATTACGGCTATTGATTCTGTTTCAATAACAATAAATGGGTTGGCAAAAATCCCTTTGGAGGAATTTAAAATGATTCATGTAGAAAAGAGTAATTATTTTGCAGGATTATCAAGAGCAGCTCACGCAAGTGGAACAGGAGGAGGTATTTTGTTTGGAATATTAGGAGGCATTGCGACTTTATTAAATGTAGAAAAAGGAGAAACAATGATATACGGAGGAGGTGTTTTGTTTGCAACAGGGCAGTTTTTTGGTCTTTTTAAAAGCCGTAACTATAAACTTAACTCGTATCGTTATCTGCGTAGTGTGCCTCAATGGGACGGTGTAAAACTAGAAAGATAAAATATAGATTTAAAGATATTTTTGAATAAAAAATACAATTTAATAATGGAAATAGTCAATATAATTTATTCAAATGATCTTAAAGTCTGTTTTGTTTACATTTTTAAAGAAATAGATTATGAAATTTGGGATTAATTTGCGTTATTCGAAAAGATTTTTTGAAAAATAAGAATCCAAACTAAACAATAAACACACAAATTATTCAAATTTAGTCCCATCATTATTACTTCAATCTGTTTTCTGTGAACGAATTTCAAAGTCTTTTAAAAAAATATACTAACCAGCATTCTCGTTTTTTGAGTGTTGATGGCACACTTATTCATTATCGAATTGAAGGAGAAGGCGAGCCTCTTGTTTTATTACATGGTGCTTTTTCTTCTTTGCATACTTTTGAAGAATGGACAAAACGCCTTTCAAAAAAATATCAAATTATTCGTTTGGATTTGCCTGGTTTTGCATTGACAGGAGCAGTTGCCGATGATGATTATTCTTTGAAAAGACATTTATATTATCTCAATACTTTTTTAGAAATGTTGGGAATTAATAAATTTTATTTGGGTGGAAGTTCTTTAGGTGGTTGGGTTTCTTGGGAGTATGCGCTTCATTATCCCAAAAAAGTAGAAAAATTAATTTTGATAGATTCAGCAGGTTTTTTAGATGCTCAGAGTATTCCCTTGCCTTTCAAAATGGCTCGCACACCACTTTTTGGGCGTGTTATTAAGTATGTTATTCAACACAATGTTTTGGAACAATTTGTAAGAGAAGTGTATTACAATCAATCCAAAATTACGCCTGAAATGATAGAGCGTTATTACGAACTTTTTACTAGAGAAGGCAATCCAGAAGCATTTTTATTACTTGTAAATAACAAGCATAAGGAAAATACAAAAAGCCTCAAAAACCTTCAAATGCCTGTTTTGATAATGTGGGGGCGTGAAGACCGTTGGATTCCTGTGCGTAATGCACACCGTTTTCATGAGCTTATTCCACAAAATAGAATGCTGATTTATGACCGAGTAGGGCATTTACCAATGGAAGAAGCTCCTGTCCAGACTGCTAAGGCAGTTGTTAAATTTTTGAGTGAAGATTTCTAAATTAATTTTAATTTTTATCCCAGTCTTCATCTTCATTTTCTTTAATTTTTTCTTCTATATTATTCATTTGTTGTTTTTCTAGCTCATCTTCATTTTTTTGATTTTCGTCAGTAGTATTAAGTAGTGTATCTTTTTTGAATAATCTAAATTCTACCCTACGATTTACTCGTTTGTCTTCTTCATTTTTTTCTGGAAAAATAAGAGGTTTTTCCGAACCCAAACCGAATGATTTTATTCGTTCGGTTTCCAAGCGTCCTTGAGATAAGATATAATTTCTAATAGATTCGGCTCTTTGATAAGAAAGAGTTTTGTTTTTTTCTTGATTACCATCACTATCTGTATGCCCAAAAATATCTAATTGAAAGTCAGGGTGTTCGACCAAAAAATTAATAATTAAATGTAAATCATTTTCCATTTTTGGAAGAATTTCTGTACTACTTGTTGCAAATTCAATAGACTTAAACTGTACAGTTTCGATTTGTTTAGCTGGCGAAGAAGCCATTTTTTGACGCACTCCTTGCACCTCAACTTCTCTGTATGTGTCACCATTTACTTCAAATAATTCTTCTAAACGAAAGAAATTTTCACCACTTACAATTAATAAATACTTCTTTTTATCAATCAATTCGAATTCAAAATTTCCTTCTTCATCAATATATTTGGGCGCAACTGGAGTCTTATCAGCAATATCATAAACTACCACAATACCCCCAAAGATTTCTCCTGTTTTTTGTTCTGTAATTTTTCCAGAAAAACGCACAATCGCTTTAGGCTGTCCTTCCATTGGCAAAGGAAAAGAATACAAATCAGAATTGGTATAAGAATCCTGACCTATTGGCTCATTTCGCATCAAACGAACTTCTTTTTCGGCTCGTGCATAATACAAAAGCCGTGCTGCAGCATCAATCGTAAAATAATATTCACTACTTTTTGTATTGACAAAAGGACCTAAGTTTTTAGGTTCACACCACGTATCACGACTTGTTTTGTATGACTTAAAAATATCATAACTACCAAAAGAAAATAGATGTCCATTCGAACTAAAATATAAAATATTATCGCTAGGGTGCAAAAATGGGCTTAATTCATTGGCTTGTGTATTGATAATAGGGCCAATATTTTGAGCTACTGACCAACGCTTTCGCCCCTGTCGAACTGTAAAATAAATATCTGTTCCTCCAAAACCTGTTTTTCTATCAGAAGCAAAGAAAAGCGTATCGCCTGTAACCGAAAAGCTAGGGTGAGAATCCCAAGTAGTAGAGTTTACAGAAACTCCAAAATTATGAATATCGCCCCATGCGTCATTTTTTGAATCCCATTTAGCAATATATAAATCACAATCACCAAAACCATCAGGTGAGTTGCAACGAGAAAAAGCCATATATTGCCCATCTCTACTAATACAAGGCGAACCCTCATTGTTTGCTGTATTAAACTCCTTCATTGGTGTCGGAAAATCCCAGCCAAACTCTCCCAAACGAACAGATTTGTAAATATTTTCATCGTGTGAAACAGGCAAATACTTGCGAACAGGGTCATTGACAGTATCTTTTAAAAGGCGTTTTGATGTAAAATAAATGATAGAATCTGTTTGTCCGATTGCCAAACCATACTCTTCATAAGGCGAATTTATTTCTGCTCCCATACTAGAACCCATTTGGTCAGGTGGGCGAAGTGTATCGACTAATTGCCATTTATCAATCAAATCATAATAACGTTTTAAAGGAACATAATTTGGCTTTTCGTTGGCAGAAGCCATCGAATCAAATGCTAATTGACTTTTTACAGATGCGCCTCTATGGTGTTTTAATAATAATCGGTATAATTCTAAAGCTAAAGGCTTATTTCCTGTTTTTTCGGCTGCTTGTGCATATATCCAAATCAAATCCAAATCTTTCTTGAAATTTTCTATTCCAAAATAACGAATATAAGTATCAAGAGCTTTTTTGAGTTTGGGAAGATTATTTTCCTGTTGTAATTTTTTGATTTCTTTAAGCTGACGAGGGTCGTAATAATAACGATAATTTTCAAGATTTAGAAAGGTAATATTCGGACAATAAACCGTACTTGATTTGTTGATAGGACGAAAATCTTCTAATTGAATTTTGTTTTTATTGCGTTGTCCATAAGAAGGAGCAATAAAACAGATTGCTAAAATAAAGAGATATAAATAGCGATTTTTATATTTATTTTTTTTTGAAAATTTAGTTATTAAAAATAGTATTTTATTTTTCATTTTGTTTTTATTAAATTATCATTTATTCGATACATCAATGATTATATTTTTTTGAGGTTGCTTATTAAGACATGATTAATACAAATTAGCCAAAAAGTATGCAATTTTTATAAAATAGATGTGTGTTTTTAGATAAATTCTATAAAATTTAACATTTTATCTGTCAATATAAGATATATCTCAATAAAACTTATTTTAATTCTAAAATATTATGAATGAGCAATTTTTGCATTATATATGGAAGTTTCAATTTTTTGATAAGCATAATTTATTGACAGAAGAGGGAGAGCAAATACAAATTATTTCGACAGGAATACATAATCATGATGCAGGGGCTGATTTTGAAGATGCTGTTGTGAAAATTAATGATACAAAATGGCAAGGAACAATAGAAATTGATACCTATGGTTTTAATTGGGAAAGTCATCATCATGCTACAAATGAAGCATATAAAAATGTTATTTTGCATGTTGTTTGGAAAAACCCAAAAGAAGTTTTTAGAAAAAATGGTTCAAAAATTCCTGTAATTATTTTAGAAAATAGAATTGATGAACGTTTGTGGTTAAAATATCAAGAGTTTCTAAAAAATGAAAATAAAATCCCTTGTAATGGATATTGGAATGATATAAATTTAATTCCTTCTTTTGAAATAATGATGAACAGAACTCTTGATGAAAGGCTTATTCGCAAATCTCAACATGTACTTTCTTTATTAGAACGAAATTCTTTTGATTGGGAGGAAACAAGTTATCAAATTTTGTTAGAGCATTTTGGTTTTAAAAAAAATAACGCACCTTTTTTACAGCTTGCAAAAGAATTACCTTTTAAAATCATAAAAAAACATGCAAATCAAATTTTTCAAATAGAAGCCCTTTTTTATGGAATGGCTGGCTTTCTTGTTGATGAGAATAAAAATAACTATGAAAGTCAAAGTAACAATAAAGAAGAAATAGCAGAACAAAAAAACTATTTTGAAGGCTTGCAAAAGGAATTTCATTTTTTATCACATAAATATTCATTGCAAGGTAAAGAAGTGAATGTATCACAATGGAAATTTTTGAGATTACGACCCGCTAATTTTCCAACAATTAGAATAGCGCAAGTGATTGGGCTTTTATCGCATCAAAATCATTTGTTTTCTGTGATTTTGAATGCAAGAGAATTAAAGGAATTTTATAGCTTTTTCAAAGCTGATTTGCCAGTGTATTGGAAAACACATTATAATTTTAATAAAAAAAATAAGGAGGGAAGTTTTAATTCTATTTTAGGAAAAGATGCGCAGCAAAATCTTATTATCAATGTAATTATTCCAATTCGTGTGGCGCATAGCTTGTATAGGCAGCAAGAGGATAATTTATCTAAAAAGTGGCTTAATCAGTTCAAAGCAGAAAAAAATAATATTATTAAACTCTATAAATCATTAGAAAAGTCAGAAAATTCTAATTTTAAAATAAAAACAGCAGAACAATCTCAATCTTTATTAGAGTTGTATAGTCAGTATTGTAATCACAAAAAATGTCTTTTTTGTGAGGTGGGAAAGAGTATTTTAAAAAAATAAAATCTTATTTGTTTTTACCTATTTTTTATTAAAAATACTTTGATAAAAAAAGTATAGGCTTAATAAGAGATATATTTCCTCTTTTCTTTCGAATAAATTATGGGCAGAAATTTTTAAACGAAAAGCATTTCATTTTTATATGAAATGCTTTTTTGTATTGAATCACGCTTTAATTATCTGTGTTTCAATATTATTTGCCTTGCAAAGTAAAAAGCAATATATTCCTATTATTTTTCTTAGCGTAGCTTCTAAAAAAGATAGGAATAAAAAAAATAAAAATTATAACTTCCCATAAATTAATATTTGTGGGATTTGTTATAGTTTAATTTTGTCAGTTTGGAATAATTTTAGACTAAAGTTTAGTAGCTTTGAGAATTACTCATTTACTTACCAGAATACTCACTAAAACAAATTTTATCTATGAAATCTTTAAAGGTTACTTTTTTATTTATTGCTTCTCTGTTTTTTCTTTCTAGTTGTGGAAATTTCAAGCTAGTAACTATTGATGATATGCAAAATAAGAATAAGAATGAAAACAACACTTTGAAAAACAAAGTAGTGATTAATAATGATGACACTAAAAATTCAGACTCCAAAACTGAAAAATATAAAGAACAGTTATATAAGGCAGAGCAGGTAGTTGATGCAGCTCGCAAACAGCTTGGAACTCCTCATCTTCTCAAAAATCCGAGAAAAAAAACTGCTACTGATTGTTCTGGTATGACCTGTAAATCTTACTCTACTGTGGGCGTAAATTTGCCACGCACCACAACTGGACAGGCGCAAATGGGTAAATTTGTACCTAAAAAAGCTATTCAAAAAGGAGATTTAGTCTTTTTCACTTCTAAAAAAAATAATGGTAGAATTTCTCATGTAGGCATTGTCAGTCGTGTAGAAAACGGGCAAACTTTTTTTATTCATACTTCAACTTCTAGGGGTGTAGTAGAAGATGATTTTTATATGAAGCACTGGCAAGAAAATTTTGTTACAGCTCGTAGGGTCTTGTAATTTTTTCAAAAAAAATGTGTTTATAATAACGTGAAATTGGTATTTAACTTTTTGATTATCAATGCTTTAAAGATACTTATTATTTCTATATAATAGGGCAGCATACGCTTTAGCGTGTGAGCAAATGTACTGAATGCTTTAGCTTTCGGAAGATAGCTACCTCACAATTCCTAACCTAAAGGTTAGGTTACATTTTCGCAGGCTAAAGCGTATGCTTCAAAGAAAAATAATTAGAAAATATCTAGTGGTATGTTATAATTTCTCAATCATTTTTTTAAATAAAAAAGCCATTTTGGGTTCGGCTTTGGCAGCAGCTTTTAGTACTTCTTCTAAGGTAATTGGTTTTACATTATTTGGCTGACACAAATCGGTCAGCACAGAAACAGCAAAAACGGGTAGATTCATGTGTACGGCAGCAATGACTTCTGGAACAGTCGACATTCCGACAGCATCTGCACCTATCGTTCGAAGGTAACGATACTCTGCTCTCGTTTCAAGATTAGACCCCGAAACACTTACATAAACTCCTTTATGAAATTTTATATCATCATTTTGATTGATAATTTCTTGAGCTAAGTCTATTAATTTGTTAGAATATGGCTCAAACATATCTGGAAAACGAATGCCAAGTTCATTGATATTTTTACCAACTAAAGGATTTTGAGGCAAAAGATTAATGTGGTCTTCCAAAATCATCAATTCACTCAATTTATAATCTGGGTTCAATGCACCAGCAGCATTCGAAACAAACAAATATTCAATTCCCAACATCTTCAAAACACGAACAGGAAATACAATTTGTTGCATAGAATAGCCTTCGTAATAATGAAAACGCCCTTGCATTACGATTACATTTTGCCCAGAAAGTTTTCCAAAAATCAGTTTGCCTGCGTGGCTCTCTACGGTTGAGAGTGGAAAATGTGGAATATCTTGATAAGAAATAGTCAAAGAAATTTCTACTTCTTCTACCAACGCTCCCAAACCAGTGCCTAAAATAATACCTACTTTTGGTTGCTCTTTATAAAAAGAACGGATAAAAGTAAGTGCTTCATTGAGCTTTTCAAATTCCATTTTTTTGTAGTGATTAGTTTTTAGTGATGAGTGATTAATGAAATGCTACTTTGAATTTCAAAACTCAATATAAAAATATATGACATTATTTTGATTCAAATAAAAAACAATCACAAAGATATGAAATAAAAACTTACTTTGACTTTCAAATTTTATTTAGATATTAGTAAAAACGAAATCGCTTGTGTTTGAAAATGCGTTGTGTTTTGATGCTACCATCTTCTTGTACTTCTTCGATAGATTTTCTTTCTGTGGTGGCATACAAAGGAGTGGCGTAATTTTTCTTTTTACAATAATCTACCAAAAAATAAGTTGCACCAAAATCGCCCTGTATCAAAATATAATTATTTTGGTCGCTGCAATGCTCGTCTATCCACTCCAAAATAGGTTGCAAGTATTCATCTATCGTTTCCAAATCAGCAGGAACATTACTAAAAATCTGTTGTAGATTTTCTGGTAAGCGTACAAAATCTGTTATTTTTAGAGTTTGTTTTGC